>JBCCRB010000115.1:0-7513 GCA_039208465.1 Pseudomonadota bacterium | reverse complement strand
GTTCGATCTGCGCCAGCGCCGCATCCAAAGCTTTGGATTTGTCCACGCCTTTACCCTCAATGAGCTTCAAGTTTGCCTGTCCCATCATGTATCCCCTATGCACGCAAGTAAAAGCTGTGCGGTTGTGTAATATGAAATCTGTACCATTTTTGTTCCAATTTCGCAATCACCCCAACACATTGAATTTATTGATAATTTGAATTTTGTTTTTGGAATGTTCTTTTTTGCGTTCCGTTTGTTATCAACCCGGC
Organism: Pseudomonadota bacterium; assembly: GCA_039208465.1. Classification (GTDB taxonomy): domain Bacteria; phylum Pseudomonadota; class Alphaproteobacteria; order Rhizobiales; family Rhizobiaceae; genus JBCBDX01. The sequence goes on along the minus strand of JBCCRB010000115.1, from coordinate 7,262 downwards.
GAAACACCGGAATGTCGGTTTTGGAAGAATCACTACGCCATGATACGTGCCGTTATGACCAAAGGGCACATTATCGGTATTGGCGGCGCGCACTTTGATTGGATTGCCCAAAAGACCCAATCCGGGCCTCACGGTGCATCCACGCCCGGCGAGGCAAAAACCTTTGCAGGCGGCTGTTGCCTGAACACGTTGCGCGTGCTGGCCCAATTGCTCCCGTCGAACCGGATCACCATGATCTCCGCGCGCGGCGGGGACGCGGCGGGCAGTGCCGTACAGGCCGCGATGGAAGAAGCAGGCCTTGAAGACCAAAGCGCTGTTTTTCTTGACCGCACCACGCCGACCTACACCGCCATCCTTAATGCAGATGGCGATGTTGAAGCGGCCGTGGCCGATATGGCGCTTTATGAAACTGCCCTGCCCCGGCATCTAAGACGGCTGGAGGTGCGCCAAGCGCTCGCCGCTGCCGAAGTGCTTGTCATCGACGCCAATCTGCCCGGCGATGCGATCAAAGCAACAGCCGAGGCCTTTGACGGCCTCGTGGTCGCATTGGCCATCTCGCCGGCAAAGGCAGAGCGCCTGCGCGAAAGCGCGCGTTGTATCGACTTGGTTTTCATGAACCACAGGGAACAGGCGGGGCTCGGGGATTTTGAAACAATGGGCCTGAAAAACGCCGTGATCACAGCCGGCAGCGAAACCATCACAATTTATGAGGATGGCACGGAAGCGACGATCTCACCGGGAACACTTCATGACATCGTCGACGTAACCGGCGCTGGTGATGCCCTTGCCGGCGCAACCCTGGCCGCGCGCCTCACAAAGCCGGCACTTTCATTGCCAGACGCGGTGACGATCGGTGTTAAGGCTGCCCACAAGGCCCTGCAAACACCAGGGCCGCTTGTTAAAATCAATTGGGACGATTTGCGGACGAAGGCCGACATGGATGGACAATAACATTATCATCACCGACGAGATCGCCGACGCATTGCAAGACGGCGCCGCGCTTGTCGCGCTTGAATCAACGATTATCACCCACGGCATGCCCTATCCCGACAATGTGCAAATGGCTGCCGATGTCGAGGCCGAAATCCGCGCGCAAGGGGCTATCCCCGCAACAATTGCCGTCATCGACGGCGCCCTTCATGTTGGGTTAGATGACGCTCAGCGCGAACAATTAGCCAAAGCTGAAGATCCGATGAAACTGTCGCGCGCTGACTTGGCCTTTGCGATGGCGCGATCAAAGACCGGCGGCACGACTGTTGCGGCAACCATGATGGCAGCCGCCAGCGTCGGGATCGGCATCTTCGCTACTGGCGGCATTGGCGGGGTCCATCGCGGCGCAGAGACCGATTTCGACATTTCCGCCGATCTGGACGAACTGGCGCGCACGCCGGTGACTGTTGTATGCGCCGGGGCAAAAGCAATCCTCGATCTGCCCAAGACATTGGAGGCGCTGGAAACGCGTGGCGTCGCTGTCATCGCCTACGGTCAGGATGAATTGCCAGCCTTCTGGTCGCGCAATTCCGGCCTGGCCGCGCCCTTGCGCCTCGATACCGTGGGGGAGATCAGCGACTTCCTGAAAACACGCAGCCAATTGGCGCGCATGTTCCATGGCGGCATCCTGATCTGCAATCCGGTACCAGAAGCCGATGAGATCGCGCTCGACATCATGTCTGCCCATATCGACGCCGCGCTGAACGAAGCGATTGCGCAAAACATCAAAGGCAAGGAAGCAACGCCCTTTTTGCTGGGCAAGATTGTTGAATTGACCCAAGGCCAAAGCCTGAAAACCAACATCGCCCTTGTAAAAAACAATGCGCGTTTGGCCGCCGAGATCGCCTGCGAACAGGCCGCCGGCCGCAGCCGACCCAAGATCGGCTTTGTTTAAGGACGTTGGAAAATATAAAATTGGTCATGGCGGGAATCTTTTTGCCATGCTTTACCCCGGCGGGGATTGATGCACGGAGCTGTCGATCATGGATAATGCGGAACGCATCAAACGCGTCCGGTCGAGCTGGGCTTTGGCCGCCAGTGACAGCGAACGCCTGTCGAGCCTTTTTTATGCCAATCTGTTTCGCGCTGATGCATCCACCCGGCCGCTTTTCATAGGCGATCTTACGCTCCAAGGGCGCAAACTGGCGCAAACGCTTAATTTCATCGTCGATCATCTGGAAGACGAGGACGTCCTGGTGCCCGCTGCGGTCGATCTGGCGGTGCGCCACGTTTCATACGGCGTGGTCGCCGGACAATATCAATCCGTTGGCGCGGCCCTGATCGAAACGCTGGACAGCATTTTGGGCGACAGCTTCTCTAAGGAAGATCGCCACGCCTGGCTGGAAACCTACACAGGCCTGTCCGCGGCGATGATCGAAGCCGCCTATCCGAGCCAAACTGCCGCAAAAACCCACTAAGAGGCTACTGACTATCCTTTTGGATAGGTCTCTATGCTTATGCGTTTCCCCGCGGAGCCCGACTTCACAGTAAGACTCGCGCGTTGATATGGGGAAGCCGCATGCAAATCCTTGTTGAGAGCGCTCAAACGCTCGAAGCTCTAGCCGAAAAACTGGGCAATGCGCCCTTTGACTTTATTTCAATCCACGGCAATTGCGCCGTCGATTTCGATCGTGTCGCCGAGGTTCTACCGAACGCCAAATGCGTGCATGGTGCAACGTCGTGCCAAGGCGCAATGACCGGCAACGGCGCCACGTCAGGCGTCGCCGCTTTTGCCATGCTTGATCCGCAAGGCGCCTATGGCACCGGCTTTTCAGCCTTTGACATGCCAGCCCATGAGGCGGCCCGCGCAGCAACAATCCAAGCATTGGCTGATGCAGGCCGAACCGGCGAACAGCCCAATTTGATATGGGTGTCAGCGACACCCGGCGCGGAAGAAGAAGTCTTGAACGGGATCGAAAGCGTGGTTGGCGCCGGCGACGTACCAATCATCGGCGGCAGCGCCGCCGACAATGATGTCACCGGCAGTTGGTCGGTGTTCAGCGCCTCGGACAAGACCGACAATGGCGTGATCGTCACGGTGATGTTCCCGTCGACAAAAGTGTCTTTTGCCTATCAGAACGGCTACTCACCCACCGACAAGATCGGTACGGTCACGCGCGCCGATGGGCGAACGATCGCAGAAATTGACCATCGTCCTGCCATGGAAGTTTATCGCGAATGGACCGGCGGTGCCGTCGACAAACCTGCCGAGGGGCAAAAAGAGCACGCCATCCTGTCGCAAAGCACCTTTTGGCCGCTCGGCCGTGAGGTCTCGCAGGTCGGTGACGTCCCGCTCTATCTTCTCGCGCACCCTGCTGTGGCGCATGAAAATGGCAGCATGGATCTGTTCGCCAACATTGCCGAGGGTGAAAAGATCACCCAAATGAACGGCACCGCACAGAGCCTGATCGAACGCGCCGGACGTGTCGCCGCACTTGCGCGCACCGGCGGCCGAATGCAGGACAAGCCAATCGCCGGGGCCCTGATGATTTATTGCGGTGGCTGCATGCTGTCTGTGCAGGATCACATTGGTGAGGTTGCATCGGGGGTTGATGCCGCGCTCGGTTCAGCACCATTCCTGGGCGCCTTCACCTTTGGCGAACAAGGGTCATTGCTGCGGGCCGGAAATCGGCATGGAAATCTCATGATTTCCTGTATAGTCTTTGGCCAGACGTGAAGATTCGGATCCCGTAAGACATGGCAGATGACGAGCGGTTAAGAGAAACACTGCTCGAACTGCAAATGCTTCGCGATCGCGAAGCCAGCCTGCTTCAGGAAACCCGCAACCTTGCCGAATGCCTGGAAGCCTATTCACAGGCTGGCGATCCATCGTCTGCCCTCGTCTCGATCTTCGTCTCGCTGCAACAGAAGATGGGGGCGCAACTTTCCCTTTTGGTCGAACGCGGCGCCGATGATCGCCTTGAAATCGTTTCGTCGAGCAATGCGGCCCTTGTCGGCACCACAATTGAGACACCGGTCGACCTTTTTGCCCGCGCCCGCAATGTCTCCGACATGGCGCTGCTCGGCATTTGGCAAGCAAGGACCCCGTTTGATCCTTATGCCGGCCTGCTGGTCGCACCGGCTTCTACCACCATCTCTTTGCTGACAATGCGCGAACGGCCAGCGAAGTTTTCTGCCGCAGACTTTGACCTGGTACAGCGTTTGGCAGGCCTAGCCGGCCAGGCCTTCGTCAACAGTAAAATTGCCAGCGAAAACAAACTGTTGGCCGCAACAATTTCCGGCTCATCATCCGGCTTTGCCATTTCCGATGCAACACGGCGCGACAACCCGCTGGTCTATGTCAACGCGGCCTTTGAAAAGCTCTCAGGCTACAGTGCCGACGAAGTTTTGGGCCAGAATTGCCGTTTCCTGACCGCCGAAGACCATGATGCCCCCGAACGCAAGAGACTGCGCAATGCCGTTGCCAAAAAGGAGGCGGGCACGTTCCTCTTGCGCAACCAGCGCAAGGATAAGACGCAGTTCTGGAACGAATTGACCCTTTATCCGGTGCGAAATGAGCGCGGTGATGTCATCAACCTCGTGGCCACGCAGACCGATGTCAGCGCACGCGTTGCCGCCACCCAGGATCGCGACCGCATTACCGCACGCATGGAACGCGCGTTGGCGACCGGCGACGATGCCTTTTTGCTGATTGATCCCGACGACACGATTGCCTTTGCCAATGATGCCGTGCGTACCTTTTTTGAGGCGCCGGGCCATGCCTGGGCGCAGGGCACCAACTTTCGCGATAATTGGGAAGCCTATCTGGAATATATCGAATTGCTCGGGCGGCCGATCGCTGAAGAGCTGATTACGCCAGAGCTGCGTGCGCTGGCCAAACTGTCCGATGGTCGCGAGTTGGAACTGCCCGATGGCCGGATAGTCCTTGTCCGTGCCCGCAATCTCGACGATGGCGGCTTGGTGGTTTCCGCAACCGATGTGACGGCAAGGCTCCACTCACAAAAGCTGCTTTCGCAGCGGCTCGCGGCGATCGAAGCCTCCAAGGAAGGCATCCTCATCGCCGATCTGGACGGGCGCATCACCTACATCAACTCGGCCGGCGCCGAACTGATGGGGTTTCCAACGCCAAGCGATGGGCTGGGGTCAAAATGGATGCGCCGCTATGACGGTGACATTCAACCGCAAGCCGCAGAGGAGTTCGAACTGACGCTGGACCGGGCAAGCGTTGGCGAACGACAGGTGCACGAAATATCCGGCTCGCCCCTGCCCGGCGGCGGCGCACTGATCGTGGCGCGCGACATCACCGACAGCCTGGCGTTTGAGGAACGCGAAGCGCAGATGATGCGCGATCTGATCCGCCTGCAGCGCCAGGAAGCCGTCGCGCAATTGACCGCCGGCGTCGCCCATGACTTCAACAATTATCTGTCCGTCATCAACGGGTCGACAACCTTGATGACGATGAGCGGGGATCTATCAGGCGAACTGGAACAGCACGTGAACCGGATCAGCCAGGCAAGCCAGCAATCGGCGAAACTCGTCACCCGGCTCTTGGACATGGGCGCCTCCAGCGAGACGCATGGCGCCTTTGACCTGAAATCCGTGATCACCGACCTGCCCACGCTGCTGCAGCCGAGCCTACCCAAGAAGGTCCGCTTCAACCTGACCGAGGACGTGCCCAACATCGCGCTTCGCGGCAATCCAAGCGGCTTGAACCAAATCCTGATGAATTTGGCGCTGAACGCGTTCGACGCGATGCCTGCCGAGGGCGGCCAAGTCACACTGACCGCCAAGCTCATCGACGGCCCCGGCGAACATGACGCGCATGGCAATGGCGGGCGGTTGGACACACACACCAAATATGCGGTGCTGACCGTCTCCGATACCGGATCCGGCATGGACACGGAAACCCTGCAGCAGGCCACGCAGCCCTATTTTACCACAAAGGGCCGCCAAGGCAGCGGTTTGGGTCTGGCCATGGCCGCCATGCAAGCGCAAGCGGTCGGCGGTGCCATAAGGATCAAATCAGAACCGGGCGTTGGCACTGATGTTTCCGTCTATTGGCCGCCGGCCACATCAGGTCATGACGACGGTGAACAGGCAGATGCCCCGCCAGCGATCATGAATGGCATGACCCTTCTTGTTGTCGATGATGATGAAGATGTCAGCGCCGTGATGGCGGCATTTTTGGAGGCGCGCGGCGCGGAAGTGGCGGTCTGCCAGGATCCGCGTGATGCCCTGTCTGCCATCACGGAGGATCCCGATGGTTGGTCGGCCCTGATCACCGATTATGACATGCCGATCATGGATGGCGGCGCCTTGGTGACTGAAGTGCGCCAACAAACGAAAAACCTGCCGATATTCGTCGTCACCGCACTGGCCCGGCGCCTCAATGACCCGCGCCTGGAAGTCGACTCCATCGTCGATATTTTGCCCAAACCGGTCGATCTGGAACATCTGGCGGCCAAGATCACGGAAGTGGCAACAAATGATAAAGACTAGTGTGCTATCACCGCGCCCATGAGAATACTGCTTGCCGATGACCACGATTTGGTCCTTGAAACCCTATCCGCGTTTTTGAGCGCCCAGGGTGACATGGAAGTGGAAACATGCACCTCGCTTGATGCCGCTTGCGAGAAAATCGCCCATGATATCGCTTACGCGCTCGTGCTTCTGGACTATTCAATGCCCGGCATGAACGGCTTGGATGGCCTTCAAAAGGCAATCGAAACCGGCCACGGCAAAACCCCGGTGGCGCTCATGTCTGGCACTGCCAACAAGGCCATAGCCCAACAAGCCATCGATCTTGGCGCGATCGGTTTTCTGCCTAAGACCATGGCTGCGAAATCGCTGGTCAATGCGGTCAAATTCATGGCCATGGGCGAGACCTATGTGCCGCATGACTTCATGAACGCTGAAGAGACAACACCGGAAACCGAACTGTCAAAGCTGTTGTCCGAGCGCGAATTTCAGGTGCTTGGCGGCTTGTGCCGCGGCCTGTCGAACAAGGAACTGGCGCGCGAACTTGACCTTCAGGAAGTGACTATCAAGCTGCACGTCAAAACGCTGTGCCGGAAGCTGGATGCAAAAAACCGCACCCACGCGGCCATGATCGGAAAAGAAGCCGGCATCGTGTGATACCGGCCAGTTTCTGCTGTTTAACTTAAAGAAGTGGAGGGCCAGTGCCGACCGGTTTGATACCGGCTGTCTCGAAGCACTGGCCACACCGACTTGCATCAAAACAGGATGCATTCGGAAAAGTCGCTGATTTGCATGTCACCGAGATTGTCACAGACCAGCGTTGCACCGCCCAG
>JBCCRB010000114.1:0-7541 GCA_039208465.1 Pseudomonadota bacterium | reverse complement strand
TTGGCCAGCGCTTCCTTTGCCCATGCCGAAACGTTCAAATGGGCATCGCAAACCGACCCCCAGACGATGGACCCGCATGCGGTAAACTCCGCGCCCGTCCTGGGATTTCTCAACAATGTCTATGAAGGCCTCGTGCGGCGCGGCAAGGACATGTCGATCGAGCCGGCACTCGCCGAAAGCTGGGAGCCGCTGGGCGGTGATGGTTGGCGCTTTAATTTGCGCCGCGACGTGACATTCCATGGCGGTGAGGCTTTCACGGCCGAAGACGTCCTGTTCTCCTATCAGCGCGCCTCCAGCGAGAGTGCCGACACGGCCTCCTGGTTTGCGCCCGTATCGGAGGTTAATGTCGTCGATGATTTCACGATCGACTTCATGACAAACGCCCCAAATCCGATTTTCCCGGATTCCATCGCCAATTTCATGATCATGGATTCCGGTTGGGCTGCGGCAAATGACGTCGAGCTTCCCGCCAAGGATGCGGAAAACTACGCCACGCTCAACGCAAACGGCACCGGCGCATTCCAGCTGGTTGAACGCCAGCCCGGCCTTTTGACAGCCCTGGAACCGTTTGACGGCTGGTGGGGCGAAGTCGAGCACAACATCACCCGTGCCGAATTCACCCCTGTCCAGAACAACGCAACGGCGGTTGCCGCCCTGCTCTCTGGCGAAGTTGATATGATCAACCCGGTGCCGATCCAGGATGTGGAGCGGATCCAAGGCCGTGACGGCGTCAGTGTGATTGAAGGCATTGAAGCGCGCGTAATCATGTTCGGTTTCGCCCACGACCATGATGCGATCAAATATACCGATGACGCGGGCAACGATAATCCGTTCAAAGATGTGCGTGTACGCCAAGCCGTGGCGCAAGCCGTTAATGTCGATGCGATCATTCAAACCATCATGCGCGGCGCGGCACAGCCGGCCTCGCAATTGGTCAGCCCGGCTATGCGTGGCTACACACCGGCGCTCGAAGCTCGCCCGGCTTTTGATGCCGATGCGGCAAAAGCGCTGTTGGCCGAAGCCGGCTATCCGGATGGATTTTCGTTTGGCCTGAAATGCCCCAATGACCGCTATCTGAATGATGAAAGCGTCTGCCAGGCGGCTGTCTCCATGCTGGCCCAGATCGGCGTCACCGCCGAACTCGATGCCATGCCGGTGCGCAATTATTGGCCCGAACTGCGTGAGGACAATTTCGACATGTACCTGCTCGGTTGGTCACCGGGCACGTTCGATGCTGAGCATCCGATCCGCTTCCTGGCGCACACGCCTGATCCTGACCGTCGTCTCGGATCGTGGAACTTTGGCGGCTTTTCCAACGCCCGTGTCGACGAATTGCTGCCCATGATCCAGTCTGAGATCGATGACACAAACCGTCAGGCGATGCTCGATGAAGTGGCGCAGATCCTCCAGGATGAGCAGGCCTATGTGCCCATGTATATCCAGCCTTTGCTTTGGGGTGTCGCTGACGGCGTGGAACTGACACAGCGGCCGGATAATTTCTTTATCCTGCGCTGGGTTACCAAGAACTGATTTAGGTAATGAATAACGTCGCGGCGGGTCCCCCCTGCCGCGACTTTTTTATTGAATTTCATTGAGCTAACGCGCAGTCTCTTATGGTCGTAAAGTGATGCGCTTTACCGGCACTTGTTTTATCGCCTGTTCAAGGATGGCGCAGTGCTCAGCTACATCGTTCGCCGCGTGCTACAATCGATTTTCGTGCTTCTCGCTGTTGGGCTTGTTGCTTTCTCACTCTTTCGCTTTGTTGGCGATCCGGTCGACAATCTGCTCGGCCAGGAACGCACGATTGAAGACATTGAGCGCGTGCGCACACAATTGGGCCTCGATCAGCCCTTTCCGGTCCAATATTACAATTTCCTCAAGGGGATCGTCGTTGAGGGCAATTTCGGCGTCTCTTACCGCCAAGGCCGGCCAGTCGCTGAAATCATCGCCGAGCGGGCCCCGGCAACGCTGGAATTAGCCGCTGTCTCGGCGTTGTTCGCCATTGTTTTCGGGATCGGGCTCGGGGTTTATACGGCCATTAATCGCGATGGCTGGATATCCAACATCATCATGACGACATCGCTCATCGGCGTGTCCTTACCGACCTTCCTGATCGGTATTCTGCTGATTTATGTTTTTGCGGTCGAACTCGGCTGGCTGCCCAGTTTCGGTCGCGGCGAAACCGTCAGGATTGGCTGGTGGACGACCGGCCTGCTGACCGAAAGCGGGCTGAAGGCGATCATTTTGCCAGCCATCACGCTCGGCCTGTACCAGATGACCTTGATCATGCGCCTGGTACGCTCCGAAATGCTGGAGGTGTTGCGCACCGATTATGTGAAGTTTGCCCGCGCACGCGGCCTGCCGGAACGCACCGTCAATTTCCGTCATGCGCTGAAGAATACGCTGGTGCCCGTCATCACTATCACCGGCCTGCAATTGGGGTCGATCATCGCCTTCGCGATCATCACCGAGACGGTGTTCCAGTGGCCGGGCGTGGGCCTTCTGTTCATCAACGCCATCCAATTCGTCGATATCCCGGTCATGGCGTCGTACCTGATGCTCATCTCGGTCATGTTCGTTCTGATCAATCTGACGGTCGACGTGCTCTACTTCTTCATTGATCCGCGGCTGCGCGCCTCCGATGGCGGAGGGCACTGACATGATTGACAGCCTGCGCCGCTTTGCTGATTCCGATCTTGTCTACCAGTTCAAACGCTCGCCCGTGGCGATCGTTGCTTTTCTGGTGACCGTCTTGCTCATTGGTGGCGCCATCTTCGCTCCACTGATCACCACGCAGAACCCCTTCGATCCCGCATCACTGAACCTGATGAACGGCTTTTCCAAGCCGATGGAACCGAACCAGTTCACCGGTGAGAGCTTCATCATGGGCACCGATGATCAAGGCCGTGATGTCTACGCAACAATCCTTTATGGCATGCGCATCTCGCTGTTTGTCGGCTTTTCGGCGGTTCTGTTCGCCATGGTGCTCGGCGTTACGCTCGGCCTGATCTCCGGCTATGTTGGCGGCCGCACTGACACCATAATCATGCGCATTGCCGACATCCAGCTGACCTTCCCGGCTATCCTGGTCGCCCTGCTGATCTTTGGCATCGCCAAGGGCATTACCCCGCCGTCGATGCGCGACGAGGTCGCCATCTGGGTGCTGATCCTGGCGATTGGCCTGTCCGATTGGGTCAACTTCGCCCGCGTCGTGCGCGGCTCGACACTGGTGGAAAAGAACAAGGAATATGTCCAAGCTGCCCGCCTGATTGGCCGGTCACCTTTCGCGATTATGATCCGGCATATCTTGCCCAACACGCTGTCGCCGGTCCTGGTCATCGCTACGATATCTCTGGCGCTGGCGATTATCGCCGAAGCGACCCTATCCTTCCTGGGCGTCGGCGCCCCACCGACACAGCCATCGCTTGGCACGCTGATCCGGATCGGCCAGGGCTTCCTGTTCTCCGGCGAATGGTGGATCCTCTTTTTCCCCGCCATGGCCCTGCTCGCGCTTGCCCTTGCCGTCAACCTATTGGGCGATTGGCTGCGCGATGCCCTGAATCCGAGGTTGCAGTGATAAACCTATGACCTTGCTTTCAATAGACAATTTGACCGTACAGTTCCCGACCCGCAAAGGCCCGTTCACCGCCGTGCGCGATGCAGCCCTGACCGTCGAGCCGGGCCAGATCCATGGGCTGGTGGGCGAAAGTGGCGCCGGCAAATCAACCATTGGCGCCGCCGTCATGGGTCTTTTGCAAGGGCGCGGCCGGATCAGCGACGGCACCGTGTCCCTAAAAACCGATCAGATTTCCGGCAGCGATGAAGCCGCCATGCGCGCAATCCGCGGCCGGCGCATCTCGATGATCTTCCAGGACCCGCTGACATCGCTCAATCCGCTGTTCACGGTCGGCGAACAATTGGTCGAAACGATCATCACCCATCTGAATATGAGCTCAGCGGATGCCCGCAAGCGGGCCATCGAATTGCTGACCCGCGTCGGCATTCCGAACCCCGATGTGCGGGTCGATCAATATCCGCACCAATTCTCCGGTGGCATGCGCCAGCGCGTCGTCATCGCGCTTGCTTTGTGTTCCGAACCCGAAGTGATCATCGCCGACGAGCCGACAACCGCGCTCGACGTGTCCATCCAGGCGCAAATCCTGCAACTGATCAAAGATCTGGCCCGCGAACGGCAGGTCGGGATCATTCTCATTACGCACGATATGGGCGTGATTGCCGAGACGACCGACGTCGTCACCGTTATGTATGCTGGCGAAGTGGTCGAAACCGGACCGACCGAAAAGGTCCTTGGCGAACCGACCCATGAATACACCAAGAGCTTGATCGCGGCGGTGCCCCGCCCCGACCAGAAGCTGCACCGTTTCCCGCAGATTTCGTATGGCGGACGCGAAACAACCTTCAAGATCGAGGATCTGGCGCGCAATTGGCCGCAACAAGACCTGCCCGACGGACCGTTGCTGCAGGTCGCCAACATAACCAAGCGCTTCCTGGAAAAAGGCTCGCTAATCCCCTCCCGGCGGCAATTCTTCACTGCCGTCGATAATGTCAGCTTTGACATCCAACCGGGCGAAGTCTTTGGGCTTGTTGGCGAGAGCGGCTCGGGCAAATCGACCATCGCCCGCATGATCGCCGGCCTTTACAACATCGATGGCGGCGAGATCACCTTTGACGGCGTGCGTGTTTCCGGCGCGTCGAAGGAACAGCTGGTTGATTACCGCCGGCAGATCCAGATGATCTTCCAGGACCCGTTTTCATCGCTCAACCCGCGTCACCGGGTCGATGCGATCGTCGCCGAACCGGCGCTGCATTTAGGGGTCATTCCGGCCAGCCAAATCAAGGAACGCGTCGCCGAACTGCTCGACCGGGTGGGTATCGGCGCCGATGCCGGCACCAAATACCCGCATCAATTCTCTGGCGGGCAGCGCCAGCGCATTGCAATCGCGCGCGCTTTGGCCACCCAGCCGCGGTTTCTGATCTGCGATGAGCCCACAAGCGCGCTAGATGTTTCGATCCAGGCGCAAATCCTGAACATTTTGAAGGATTTGCAGGAGCATCTCGGCTTGACCATGCTGTTTATCAGCCACGATCTGCCAGTGGTGAGGCAAATGTGTAACCGCATCGGCGTTCTGAAAAACGGGCAATTGGTGGAGGTCGCAGAGGCCGAAGAGATGTTCGCGTCACCCAAGCATCCCTATACGCAGGAGCTCCTGTCGCTCATGCCGAAGACCGACTTGCTCTCAACACAAGGGCTGGCCGACGCAGCCGAATAGCATTACGGCGCCCCAAGGTCGAAAAGGCCCGCCTCGCCGCCTTCGCGGATGAAGCCGAGAGAGCGCCCATCGGCGGAAAACTTCAGTTCAATCACCGGCCCCATGGATGAAGCCGGTGCCAACACATGATGCTGCTGCGCTTTGCGGTCGTAAAGCGTCACCGACCCGTCAATATGACCGATCGCGACATGCTGCGAGCGTGGCCGGCAGGCGACAGCGCGCACCAGTGATTGCTGTTCAAGCGAGACAACACCCGCACTTTGGCCAATCGGCCCGTCGGCCTGAATAAAGGGCCACAGCACCAAAACATCCGCCCCGGACGTGGCGAGATAGCGGCCATCAGCCGTCCAGGAAAACGACAGCGGCTTAGCCGGATAAGCCCCCATGCGGCCATGCTTTTCCCCCGGCTTGTCGATGCGCCAGACATGCAGCGCGTTTTCCAGCATCGATGTGACGCAAAACCGTCCATCCGGCGAAAAACCGATCGTCCCATGGCTGCCCTGCCAGTCGAGCATTTGCGTCTTGTCTGGATTGGCAAGCAGTATCAGGAGCGCACCGCCATAGACCGCCGCGCCCAGCCATTTGCCGTCGGGTGAAAAGGCAAGCCCACCCACCGATGATGGCGCTGAAACAATAGCCGCTTCTTCCTGCCCCTTTTTCAGGAGAAAAATCGACTTCCCGGCCGCCCAGGCAACGTGGCCGTGCGGGCTGGATACAACGATATCAACCCACTTGCTGCTCTTGTGCAGTGGCACGGGGTCGGCGCCGGACGCCATCTTCATCACGGCGCCATCATCACCGCCAGAATAGGCCGTCGCTGTTTTTTCGTCCGTCGCAAACGACAGGATCGCCCCCTCGTGCAGACGCTTTTTCGCATCCGCGCCATCAGAGCCAATCAGATGGACAAACCCCTCCCCGTCGGCACACGCAAAGTGCTTGCCGACAAAGCCACAGCCCGTCGCGGGCGCATCAAGCAACAGGTGTTTCTGGTTCAGTGTGTCGCTTTGCACTTCTCAAAACCGTCTTCAATGATATCGCGCGGCAAATTCCGGCCGATGAAAACCATGCGGCTAACGCGCGCTTCATCATCACGCCACGGACGGTTGTGATCACCTTCCAGCATCATGTGCACCGCTTGCGCGACATAGCGTCGATCATCATCGGGGAACGCCAAAATGCCTTTCATACGCAACAGATCGATCCCGAATTCCTGGCACACCATCTGAATCCAGGGGAAAAACTTTTCCGGGTTCAACGGCGTTTCGGAACGCAGCGCAAAGGAGGTTACATGCGGATCATGCGTCCCGTGTCCATGGTCGTGGTCGTGGTCGTGGTCGTGGTCGTGGTGGTGGTGGTGATGATCGCAATGATCGCCACATTCATGATCAGGGTGGTCATGATCATGTACCGGATCACCCAGGCTTTCCGGCGCCTCCTCCAGAATTTTATCAGGGTCAAACGCCGCAAGACCCAAAATCTTGTCCAGCGCGACATTGCTGCGTTCCGCCCGCTCAACACGCACGGTTGGGTTGATCCGGCGCACGAGTGCCTCAACCGCAACAAGATCGGCTTCTTCAACCAGATCGGTTTTGTTCAAGACAATGATATCTGCCAGCGCAATCTGTTCTTCCGCTTCGGGCGCCTTGCCGATTTCATCGCTCAAATGACGCGCATCCACCACCGTGACGATCGCGTCAAGCTTTGTCTTTGCGGCAATGTCTTCATCGACAAAGAAGGTCTGCGCGACCGGCGCCGGGTCGGCAAGGCCGGTCGTCTCCACCAAAATGCCGTCAAACTGTCCTGCTCGCTTCATCAAACCGCCCAGCACGCGGATCAAATCACCGCGCACGGTGCAGCAGATGCAGCCATTGTTCATCTCGAAGACTTCTTCATCGGCATCGACGATCAGATCATTGTCGATGCCAATCTCGCCGAACTCATTGACGATAACAGCGTATTTTTTGCCGTGGTTTTCCGTCAAAATCCGGTTCAGCAGCGTTGTTTTCCCCGCGCCAAGATAGCCTGTGAGAACCGTTACAGGTGTTTTTGAAATCGCCGAATCCATGGCTGCACCTCTCTTACCTGCCCCATAGGTGCGTGAAGGTGCGCACAGTTTCAAGTCATCAAATGATTTCAGCGGCTTGCGCTAACGAATGTCGTCCTCACCGACCCGGTCGGCCAACTGGATAAGCCAATAAAGGATTTCGCGCTGTTCCTGGTTAAGAACCACGCCCTCATCCAAAGCCGGCA
>JBCCRB010000113.1:0-7543 GCA_039208465.1 Pseudomonadota bacterium | reverse complement strand
GGCGCGCCGCCGATGAACCTTTTGCCGGCGGAGATGACAGATAATGGTATTGAGCTTGGCGGTTATCGGGCGCCGCATGACGCGCCGCATCGCGGCTCGATCACGCTTGGCATCAGGCCGGAACGGGCGCATCTAAACGGGCACAGTGATGGTATCCAACTGGATGTGGGGATTGTCGAAGAACTCGGCGCGCACCGGCTCATTCATGGCACGATCGGTACACATGAAGTTACCATTACGCAGGACGCCGAGCTGCCAGTGCCCGAAGGCCGCGTCGGATTGAGCTTTCGTCATGATGATCTGCATCTGTTTGACCCGCAATCCGGCCAGCGGATGTGAGTTGTCGTTGGTTGCGCGGCGGTGCGCTTACTCGCGCATCCCGCGTTCAAAAAGCCTGATGAGCGGACCGAGCAGATAGTCGATGAATGTGCGTTCCTGCATGATTATCATGACTTCGGCGGGCATGCCTGGATAAAGAGCGACGGTATCGGGGACCTCGACCCCTTCAAGGTCAAGTTCGATGGTGGCTGAGTAGGCGGCAACGCCGCTTCGTTCATCGACGACACGGTCAGCCGAAATTTGCACAATTTGACCTGGAAACGGCGGCGTGTTTCGCGGGTTGAAAGCGGTCAGGCGGGCGTCGACGGGTTGGCCTACATAGACCTGATCAATGTCCTCCGGTTTCACCAACGCATCGATGACAAGCTGGTCGTCCTGGGGCACCACTTCCATCAGACGTTCGCCGCCTTCGATCACGGAGCCTACCGATGTGATCGCCATGCCGACGATGCGGTCCGAAATGGGCGCGCGAACTTCCATCCGGGTTACCACGTCCGCGGCAGCCGACAGCGATGCGTCGAACTCGTCCAGCTCGGTTTCTACCTCCTGAAGCTCTTCGATAACAGATTGCCTGAACGTGGTCTCAGCATTGTTCAGTTCCTGGTTGCGCTCTGCAATCCTAACGTTCACTTCGCTGATACGGGCCTGCATGTCGCCAATCGAGCCGCGCAAATTTGCTCTTTGTGCGCGCACCTCAGAGAGCTGTATGTCCGATGCAAAGCCCCGTTCAGCAAGCGACTCCAAACCCGCCAAACGTTCGCCAACCAGCACGAAACGTTCTTCATCCGCTTCCAAGCGCGCCTGGAAGCCTTCAATCTGCGCCCTTGATTGCTCTATCTGCTCGAGGATGACGGCCGATGCACCCTGCAAATTTTCACGACGCTGACGAAACAGGTCACGTTGCAATTGCATATCTTCCCGGACATTTTCATCCGGTTGAAGTGACACAAGGCGCTGATCAAATTCGATAGACGGCGCGCCTTCAAGTTCGGCCAACAGCCGGTCGCGCCCCGCCAAGAGGCTTATCAAGCGTCGGTTTAGCTGCTCAAACCGCGAACGCGAGGCTTCACTCTCCAGTTCCATGAGCAAATCGCCCGCGCGCACATCATCGCCATCCTGAACATGGACGGCGCGCACAATCCCGCCTTCCAAATGCTCGACATGTTGGCGTTTTGATTCAACGACCAGCACGCCCGGAGCGATCGCTGCTGAAGACAGAGGCGCGTTGAGGCCCCAGACGGCAAACAGCGACAGCCCGATCATCAACACAATCACGCCAAACGCTATCGGCGCACGCGTGGCGAAAATATCGGGCATGTTTTCCTGTGAAGAAGGCGCTTGGCTCCGGCCCCGATGAAGATCGGGCAGTTGTGCGGTCATGCCGTTTCCTCCCGTTCCACGATTTGGCTGTCATGGAGCTGCTCAATCGAAAGCGCAGATGGGAGAAAGTTCAACCCGCGCAGCACCCGCACAAGGATCTCAACCTTTTCCGGGCGATCATAGGGGAGATCGAGGTGGTCGAGCATTCCGGTTAGCTGTTTGACCTGGGCTAGTTCCAGTGGGCTGTCCAAGTCAATCTGGAACCGTCTCAGGTAAGCCAACCAGAAACCAAAGATGATCGCCGAGTTCCGTCGGCTTTGAGCGTCACTCGGCAAACGACCAGCGTGATAAGCCTCGCGCCATTTCGCCTTGATCGCCTCTGGCCAGTTAGCGATTGGCATTGGTGTGAGGGGCTGTGCGTTTGGATCGGTGTCGGATGCCGGTGCAGAGACGTCGTTACTCTCAGCCTGCGCGCTGCCTTCGGTCCCTTGTGTTGGCGGCAGCGACTTGGGACGCTCAGCCATACTGACACCGATCGTTTCAAGGACACTGGCCTGATCACCATCGGCATGTATGCGCCCATCGCGCAATAATATAAGCCGGTCCGTGATGGATAGTAATTGCGGGCGATGCGAGATCAGGATGATTGTTGAACCAAGCGTCTTCATGTTCTCGATGGCCCGGATCAATTGATCAATCCCGTCAGGATCGAGGCTCGCATCGGGTTCGTCGAGCACCAGCAATTTTGGCAAACCAAACAAGGCGCGGGCAAGGCCTATGCGTTGTTGTTGCCCGCCTGACAGACGCACACCGGACCGACCGATTACCGTCTCATAATCATCAGGCAGGCGATTGATTAGCTGTTCCACGCCGGCCAATTGCGCCGCATGGCGCACGGCTTCGGGGTCAGCTTCGCCAAGCCGCGCAATATTGTTGGTGATCGTGCTTTGGAACAGCTGCACTTCCTGCGGCAAATAGCCGATATGGCTTCCGAGGTCGAACGCAGAGCGCCGTGTCACGTCGACACTATCAAGCCTGACATAACCAGATGTTGGTTCCAAAACGCCAACCATGAGGCGCGCCAATGTGGATTTACCGGAGCCTGATGGCCCTATGATGCCGACGACATTACCAGGCTCAATCTGTACAGAAAGGGTCTGCAAAATCGGACGGTTCATCCCGGGTAGTGCGTAGCTCACGCGATCTAGTTCCAGATGGCCATCGATGCTGGAGACCGGTATCTGCGGGCGCCGGTTGGTGTCCGCTGCAATCACAGTCTTAAGTCGATCAAGTGCCTCGCGCGCTGAACTGAGGGTTTTCCAGGACGAGATCGACTGCTCAGCGGGCGCCAACGCGCGGGCCATGATAATAGAGGCAGCGATCATCGCACCAGCCGACATCTGCAGTTGGAGCACGAGATAGCAGCCGATACCCATCACTGCGACCTGCAAGCTCATGCGGATCATTTTTGAGACCGATTGAACCGCGGATGAGTTTTGGTTCATTGCAATTTGCTGAATGAGCATCTGGTGCGCCTTCTGGCGCCAACCGGCGCAAACGGCGTCTCTCATGCCCATCGAGACCAACGCGTCGGCATGATCGGCATAGTCCTGCATGTTCTCAAAGGCGCGAATGGCATCATCGTTGAGCGCGCCATGGGTTCGGTTCACATACCAGGCATGAAATAGCGCCAGGATAAACAGGATGACCATGCCGGAAAGGGTCAGATAACCAATCACCGGGTGCAGGATGAAGGTCGCGATTAGGAAGAATGGTGCCCATGGGGCATCGAGGATAGTCGTGGCCACCGGCGAACCGATGGCGTTTTTCACTTCTGTGAGATCGCGCATGGGTTGCGCGGTCGCTTCACCCTTGCGCGCTGACTGGATCAGCGTTGCCTGAAGCACGCTTTCGCTGTGGTAGCTTTCGAAGCGAGCGGCCAGCCGTTGGAGGATGCGCGCTCGAACCGCATCAATGGCGACCTGCATTACCAGAGCGATACCCACAGCAATTGTTAGGAGAACGAGCGTATCGATGCTTCGGGAGCCAAGCACGCGGTCAAACAGCTGTAGTGTGTACACCGGCATCGCCAGTACCAGCAAGTTTACCACGAGGCTGAAAAGACCCACGGTGATGATAGACGACCCAAATCCGGGGACGTCAAACAAGCGAACACGCTTGGCCGTATTGTCTTTTTTGGTCACCATGGCAGCAGCCAGATTTGGACAAAACTACAACGGGACGTCCGAAAGCCCGACCCGCGAATGCGGACCCGTCGGTGCTGCCCCAGACCGGACGAACCAAATTCTACCGGAAGATTTGGCGCGCCAGCCGAAGCTGACGCGCCTTGATCCCAACGCAAAGCGGGTCCACCGACTAGGCCATAAAGTCCGTATCGCCGTGTGACTTGTGGCTATTGAACAAATCAATCTGCGACGCATCCAGATCGGTATAGATCGTTACTGACTGCTTCCCGTTTGAGAAAACGAACTTGTTCAGTCCAGACGCTGCCGTGCCATCAAGCGCGGCTGCCATCCCGGAAACGGAGTTGAGGTTATCAACATCGCCGCCGTCCATGCCGGTGTCGCCATCGTTAATCCACTGCCACTCATCACCGAGTTTCTTGCCATCGCGGCCAAACAGCTCAAGCTCATCAACGCCGAGAACCAGGAATGAATCGTCAAACGGATCATCATGCTTCCGGTTGCCTTTGCCGTCGCTATCGGATTCGCGGACAATCTCATCAAGGCTGAGCTTGGCGGTTTGGAAATTGCTTTCCTCGCCAAAACCATCACCGATGATTGCTTCGACACCCTTGACGCCTTTGCCGGTCAGATCAATTTCGCCGCTTGCAGCTTCGGCATTAATGACATCAAACCCCTTGCCGCCATCATAGGTGGCAATCTGCTTTTCCTTGCCATTTTTGTTGATCTTGGTGTGACCACCATCAGCAAAGTCGGCATCATCCCAGACAATGGTGTCGTTGCCCTTGCCGCCGAGCAACCGGTCTTTTCCTTCGCCGCCGTCGAGGATGTCATTGCCGTTGCCGCCGCTGAGCATATTGTCCTGCGCGTTACCGGTGAGCATATCGTCACCGCGTCCGCCTTTCAGGTTTTCAATGGATGTCAGCGTGTCGGTACCGCCACGGCCATTAGCAACGGTCGCGTCACCATTCTCATCAAGCGTGATGTTCAGCCCGGTCTTGGCGCCGCCGAAATCGGCGGTGTCAATGCCGTCGCCACCGTTGAGCTCATTGTTGCCTTTGCCACCCTTGAGCGTGTCGTTACCGCCGCCGCCATTGAGGATGTCGTCTCCCTTGCCGCCGGAAAGCTTATTGTTTCCATCGTCACCGGTGATCTCATCGTCATAGCGGGTGCCTTTGACGTTTTCGATGCCGGACAGGGTAGCCACCGTCGGGTTGACGTCGGCAGAGGGCGAGGCGTCGCTCAGGTCTACCTTGATCCCTTCGCCATCATTGTTGAGGATTTTCAGGCCGCTGAAATCGGCGGTATCATTACCGAAACCACCTTCAACGCTAACCGGGACATCCAGTTCAGCACCGGGCGCTGCCGCATCAACAGTGCCGGATACTTTAATGGTGTCATTGCCGGAACCACCATTGAGGATGGCATCTTCAACGTCGCCATTGATCCGGTCATTGCCACCGCCGGCATAAACCGTATCTTCGCCGCCGCCGGTCGTGATCTTGTCGTTAGCGCCTGCCGCAGATTCAACGGCATTCACAGTCGCGCTCTTGAAGTAGAACGTGCTTCCCTCGTAGCTGGAGATCTTGACCTGATCGAATGCTTCACCTGGAGGCGCCTCGACCGGCGAGACCATGACGTTTTTGCCGTCGCCCTGTCCTTCGACCAATTCAGACCCGATTTGCTTGCCATCGCGGAACAGGTCAATTTTGGCAAATTCGCCCTCCTTGAAGCCATCTAGCTTCAATTCCACCGACGTTGCGCTGTTATAGGCGTCGGTTGTGCCTACATCCAGGACAAGGCTTTCACCGGCATCGAGAACCTTGTTGCCCGTGTTGCCCTTCTCGCCTTCCGTGAACACGCCGATACCTTCACCGCCATGTACGTTCAAATGGCTGTCATTGCTGCCGGTCGACAGGGTCAACGTATCAGGATCACCAAGCGGCCCTTCCGCAAGCCGGCCACCCTGCACGTTCGTGGACCCGGCCGCAGACACGTTGGTGTCGGTGCCATCGCTGGTCTTCAGGCCGCGTGGATTATGGCTGTGGTTAGCGGTCAATGTGGTGCTGGTCGCGTCATCCAAATCAGCATTGTCGCCGAAGATCAGATCGTTGCCATCACCACCATTGATGTTGTCCTTGCCACCATTGCCAACGATCGTGTCGTTGCCGTCATTGCCTTCAAGCTTGTTGTTGTAGTCATCGCCGATGATTTCATCGTTCTCATCGGTACCGATGACATTTTCAATGCTGGTCAGCGTGTCGGTATCACCGTAGCTGTCAGTGGCTTTGCCGGTATTGAGATCGACAGAGACACCGCCGGTGCCGCCATCGCTTGAATAGTCGGCCGTATCGATACCCTTGCCGCCATCAAGGTCGTCCTTGCCCTCGTTACCAGTCAGGCTGTCGTTACCCAGCCCACCGAAGATGTCATCATTGCCTTCACCGCCTGCAAGCGTATCGTTGCCAGCATAGACCGTCTTGAATGACATGTTACCGATACCAAAATCGGCTGTGGTGTTCGGGAACGGCCCTTCCTGTGCGCCAGCCGAAATCTTCAGCTGATCGAACGGGATCGGGTCGCCCTTTTGGTCGGTGAACTCGATGGTCGTGGTCGAACTACCGTTCAGCTCTTTTTCGCCAATGACCGTCTCACCAACAAGCTCGCCATTATCGTATGCACGGATGATGACATTCTCGCCGGCGTTTTCACCGGCAATGTCATCGCGGTAGTCTTTCGGGATGTCCTTTTCGGTGTTGAAGTTGCGCAGGTTCATCGTTGCCGATGTTGCATGCGCTTCCAGTGTGACGACGAGTGCTTCGTCCGTACCGCCGTCGATCGACCCTTTTGAGTCGCCACCGTTTACGCCGACTTGGTGGCGTTGGAACTCCACCTGGTCAGTTGATCCGCCCTCGGCTGAAAGGGTGATGCCGACATCAGAGGCGTCTACTTCATCGGTAATGCGCCCTTGCGCGTTGCCAAACTGCTGATCAAAAACGCGCTCATTGCGCGAACCAGCCCTATCATCGAAGACACCATCATCGTTAGCATCTTCCAGCACACGGAAATGATGGTTGCCGCTGACATAGAACTTGATGTCATTCGGCTCGACGCCCGGCGCTTCATCGCCATAGATGGTGTCGTTTTGCGTGCCGCCTGTGATGACGTCGTCATCGTCGCCACCGGTCACCACTTGGCGGATATCGCTGCCGGCTGCAGTGAATGTGTCTTCGCCGTCACCGAGATCGGTTGTGACCGTGTTTTGGGTGACACCGGTTGTGCCCAGATTCCCGCCGACTTCTACATTATCGTCGCCGTCGCCCGTTGAGATTTCAATCTCTTCAACATTGGTCACCGTCGATTTGGCGCCGTCGACAATGCTGTCGAACGTGCTGTCATTGTTCGGGTTTTCGATTTTGATGTTGTTGTTGCCGTCATCGCCGAAGATCTTCAGCGTGTCGGTGTCCTGGCCACCATCGACCGTGTCTGCACCGTCACCGGTGGTATAGAGAATGGTGTCATTGCCTTTCCCACCATCAATATCGTCTTTGTTGCCGCCACCGGAGATGGTGTCCTTGCCATCACCGCCGTTCAAGATGTCTTTCTTGTTCTGGCCGATCAGCTCATCATTACCCTCACCGCCATTATAGGTGACATTGTCGGTCACACTGGAAGCCGTG
>JBCCRB010000112.1:0-7600 GCA_039208465.1 Pseudomonadota bacterium | reverse complement strand
GGCGTTGCGGCCATTTTGAACGCTACGACGCCGATGTTCACGGTGGCACTTGCGCATTTTGTGCTGGCCGATGACCGCTTGACGCCGATGCGCGCCGCTGGGATCGGTGCCGCTATCGGCGGTGTCGCCGTGATGATTGGAGGCGCCGGATTTTCCGGGACATCTGACGCCACGCTGCTTGCCTATTTGGCATGCATCGGCGCGCCCATCTCCTATGCAGTGGCCGTGGTTTTTGCGCGGGTGATGCTGAAGAAAATCCAGATCGACCCGATTGTCGTCGCCGCCGGTCAGCTCACGGCCAGCACGGCGTTGATGTTGCCGATCATGGTGTGGGCCGACCAACCCTGGACGCTTGCAATGCCGGGCGTGCCGGCCATGGTGTCAGTTGTCGGCCTTGCCACCCTGTCGACGGCGATCGCTTATATTGGCTATTTCAAATTGCTCGCGAGCGCCGGTGCCACCAATTTGTCTTTGGTGACGATCCTGGTCCCGGTCAGTGCCGTCCTTTTGGGCGTGACGATCCTCGGCGAAACGCTGCTTGCGCGCCATGTCGCCGGGTTCGCGCTGATCGCGCTCGGTCTTGCCTTGGTGGATGGGCGGTTGTTCCGCTGGGTCAACCGAAACGAGCTTCTCGAAGGTGATTAAAATTGACCGATTTCAGACCAGCATTCGCGGCAGCAATGTGCAGCTTCGCATCAGCTGTAAGCAACTGCTTTTCACCATCCAGCACTGAAAGCGTCGCACAATCCGCTACGCCCATCCATGTGAATTCTCCGCGCGCTACCGCATTCCGACTTGGTTCATAATATTCGAGCCATTGTGTGAGTATCTCTCGAAACTTGGCCATGATCTGCGTGCGAATTGGGTCGGACACCTGGAAAAGCAGATTGGATGCTTCGGCAGCGATATTTGGCGTCACGGCAACTTTTTCCAGCTGCGCGATGTATGATTTTAGCAGGTCAAAATCTTCCGGCTCGTAAGCTTTCAGGTTCTTGTGCCGCTGCACAAAAGATCGATCGGCTAAACCGACGCATACTAAAACCAAAATACTGGTATCGAGTATTGTCACTCTTGGCTCAGGCATATGCCAAGTCTTTAGCGCGCTTAACCGAAATCACATGCCCATCGGAATCCTGGACAGCAACAACACGATAAGCTCTCTTTGCAGGCGCTTCGCCGCTTAATGTGGCAAGCGGGCCACCTGTTGTATTCCACGGCCGGGAAAATCCGAGAGTAACGAGCCATATGTCCTGTTCGTCATCAAATTCGATTTCTTCTAGCCCGAGATTTTTTAGACCTTCTTCCATTAGGAGTTCACGAAGATAATTCTTCGCAATCGCAACGGCTTCCTTCACGGATAATCTCGTACTCATTGAAAACTCCATTAAAACGGCAGTTTCATGCCCGGCGGCAACGGCAGACCCGCTGTCATCTCGGCGGTTTTTTCCTGCACCAGCGTTTCGATCTTCGATTTGGCATCGCTGTGGGCCGCGATGATCAAATCTTCCAGAATTTCCACGTCATCTTCCTGGAAAACCGATGGATCGATCTTCAGCCCCTGCATGGCGCCTTTGCCGGTCAACGTCACGGTGACCATGCCGCCACCGGCCGTCCCATCAGCGGTCATGGTTTCCATTTCCGCCTGCATGTCAGCCATTTTCTGCTGCATTTCCTTGGCTTTCGACATCAAACCCATCAGGTCTTTCATGGCATCAACTCCGTGTCGCTATCATCTTCGGGCGGCTCGAGCTGCCAGGCATCGGCTTCACTTGCCGCGCCTTTCAGCCTCACATCTACGATTTTCGCGCCCGGGAAATCCTGCAGGATCCGCGATATTTCGGGATCTTTCGCGGCATCGGTCACCAGCGCGTTTTTGCGGGACTGCTCACGTTCATCGAGCGTTGGCGTGTCAGCATCGCGGGCGATCGATACCATCCAGCGCGCACCTGTCCAATCCTGCAATTTCTTGGACAGATCACCCAACAGGGATTGCGGCGCATCATCAGTCAAACCGATGGTCAAACGCCCCGGCTCTATCGACACCGGTCGCAGGCAGCGCCTGATGTTGACCTTCAGCAGCGGATCACGGTGCTGGTCACACAGGGCGACAATGTCTTCCAGCGAGCCGATCTGGACGCTTTTTGTCTCCAAAGGCTCGGCGGCATCGGGTGCTGGCGTTGGCTCATCAGGCTCAACAATTTCCATGGGCCGCGCTGTGCTGGCCGGGTCGCCATTGGCCACAAGGCGCATGGTCGGCGGCGACGTAGGCGCCAGGGCCGGGTCTTGTGGTGGTGCGGCAGCGGTGGCCTGGGGGGCCGAAGCCTGATGTGTTGCCGATGGGGTGTGCGCCGGCACTGGTGTCGCGGCAATTGCCGGTGCCGCGTCGCCAGCATCAAGGCGCGCAATCGCCTGATCGAGCGTCGGCAAGTCAGCGGCATGGGCGAGCCTGATCAGCACCATTTCAGCCGCCGCAAAGGGGCGTGCCGCCATTTCAGCCTCGCCAATCCCCTTCAACAGCATTTGCCAGGCGCGGCCCAGCGTCTGGATGGATAATTGCTCGGCAAATTGAAGCCCGCGGTCGCGCTCTTCCGGTGAAAGGGATGCATCCATTTGCGCCGCTTCCGGCACAAATTTCAGGCGTGTAACAAGGTGCGTGAATTGCGCCAAATCATTGAGAATGACGATCGGATCGGCGCCCTGATCGTAAAGGCCCTTTAAATTCTGCAGGGCGCCAACAACCTCGCCTTTCATGATTTTTTCAAACAGTTGGACGATACGGCCGCGATCGGCAAGGCCCAACATGGCGCGCACCGACGCATCATCGACATTGGCATTGGTGTGGGCGATCGCCTGATCGAGGATCGACAGCGCATCACGGACCGATCCTTCGGCTGCCC
The DNA here is from genome assembly GCA_039208465.1 of Pseudomonadota bacterium. Taxonomy (GTDB): domain Bacteria; phylum Pseudomonadota; class Alphaproteobacteria; order Rhizobiales; family Rhizobiaceae; genus JBCBDX01. The sequence goes on along the minus strand of JBCCRB010000112.1, from coordinate 4,703 downwards.
GCGCGATCATGGCCAGCGATGCGTCGTCGACCGTGACCTCTTCCTTTTGCGCGATATCGGCCAAATGATTGACTAGCATATCGGCCTCGACCCGGCGCAGATCAAAGCGTTGGCAGCGCGACAGGACGGTGATCGGCACCTTGCGGATTTCCGTCGTCGCAAAGATGAATTTGGCATGCGGTGGCGGCTCTTCCAGCGTCTTTAGGAGCGCGTTGAAGGCCTTTTCCGACAGCATGTGAATTTCATCGATGATATAGACCTTGTAGCGGGCCGAGACCGGCGCATAGCGCACGCCATCAATGATCTGCTTGATGTCGTCGATACCGGTGTGCGAGGCGGCGTCCATCTCGATAATGTCGACATGGCGGCCTTCCATAATCGCCGCGCAATGTTCCCCCGGCTCGGTCAGATCAACCGACGGCGCATCAATGCCGTCGCGTTTGTAGTTCAAGGCACGCGCCAAGATGCGTGCGGTCGTGGTCTTGCCGACGCCGCGAACACCGGTCAGCATCCAGGCCTGCGCGATCCGGCCGGCGGCAAAGGCGTTCTTCAATGTCTGCACCATCGGCGCCTGGCCGATCAGGGTGGAAAAATCAGACGGACGGTATTTGCGCGCCAGCACGCGATAGGTCGACTGTTTTTCGGAAACAGGTGTCGGATCGCTCATGGCGCTGACCCTATAGAATGAGGGCGGGCGCCGCTAGCGGGTGCATCAGGGATTTTTTGGGAAAGAACCGTTTGGCGCTATCGCATGGCAGATCGCTGCTTTTGTCTCGCGACTTCTTGTTGGCAGGTTTGGTCTGGCCACTCGGCATTCGCTCCGCGATTGCCTGTTGGCCGACGACTTCGCTGCGCTCGTCTGGGGTGGGAGGCTGGCACGGCGACCCGTGCCCGTCTCGTTAGGGCTGCTTCCTTCCGGACCTGACCCGGTTGGCGAGTGGCGACGTCCACCACCAACCTCCCGAGGCTGATATCTGCCTTTGACGATGAAAATGCAAGTCGCCAAAGCGCAAAATGCTGCTACCATGGCCGCATGAACGACTTTGTACTGGATCCGACGCTGGAAGCGGACACGCTGGCCGTGGCTGACATCGGCCTGTGTGCTGTGCGGTTGATGAATGATGCGCGGTTTCCATGGCTGATCCTCGTTCCCAAACGGGCGAACTTGCGGGAAATTCACGAGTTGACGCCGCTCGATCAGACTATTTTGACCTTCGAGATCAGCCAAATGTCGAAATTGCTGCAGCAAGCGACAGGCGCGCAGAAAATGAATGTCGCTGCCCTCGGCAATCAGGTGGCACAATTGCATGTGCATGTGATTGCGCGCTTTGAAGATGATCCGGCATGGCCTAATCCGGTTTGGGGGTCCGGTGAGGCGTTGACCTATGAGCCGGAAAAAGCGCAATGGCTTGTTGCAAGCCTTGTCTCACAAATCTGATCTGTTTTAGCCCATGCCTTTTTCCCTATTTGATGCGCCGTTTCCGGAAAATTCCGCACGCGTCGGTTTTGCCGGCAATGATCTGGAGCGGTTGAGCGAGAAGCGCGATGCCCAAACGGTTGCTGCCGCCGCCGAAGATCCGCGCGCGCTCACCTTGATCGTCGGCAAGGGAAATCTGCTGATCGGCCAGGGCGCCGATGATAGCGCGCTGATTTGGCGGTCGTTTGACGAAGCCAGTGGGCTCGGCGCGACGCTCGATAGCCCGGTTTTGCTGGGGTACGAAAAAGATGGCGCGCCGCGTTTTGCCGCTTACGCCGCGCTTGATGGCGACCATCCGCCGGACGGGCATGACATTGTGGACTATCGGTCGGTCTATATTCGCGGCCTTTTAAGCGATGCCGACCTTGGAGCGGTTGCGCAAGGGGCCGCATTGATCGCCTGGCACCAGAGCCACAAATTCTGCTCGCGTTGCGGCACCCCAAGTGATCCCACAGATGGCGGCTACAAGCGGGTTTGCCCAAATTGCGGCGCCACGCATTTTCCCCGAACCGATCCCGTTGTCATTATGCTGACCGTGTCGCCGGACGGCGAAGAAGTACTTTTGGGCCGCAGCCCGCACTTTCCAGAAGGTATGTATTCGTGCCTTGCCGGCTTTGTCGAGCCGGGCGAAACATTGGAAAACGCCGTGCGCCGCGAAACTTTTGAAGAAGCCCGCGTCAGCATAGGGCGCGTTGCCTATCACGCCAGCCAACCCTGGCCGTTTCCCTATTCGATGATGATCGGCCTTTATGGCGAGGCGGCAAGCCGGACCATTAAGCTCGATGATGAACTGGACGATGCGCGCTGGTTTGATCGTAACGAAGTGCGCGACATGATCGCCGGTACGCATCCCGGCGGAATCAAAATGCCGCCGAAGGGTGCCATTGCCTGGCGTCTGGTGCAGGACTGGCTGGACGGTTGACGGCGCTGGTCGTCAAACTTTACTGGCGCCATCCCATTTCTGGCCTTTTCTGAATTCGGCAGCCGGATACACGCCCAGGACACGGAAGTGATCGGAAAAGAAGCCGATCTCCTCGAACGCCAATTTGACGCTTTCATCATCGGGATGGCCTTCGATATCGGCGTAGAATTGCGTGGCAAAGAATTTGCCGCCAAGCTGGTAGCTCTCAAGCTTGGTCATGTTGACGCCATTGGTCGCAAACCCGCCCATCGCCTTGTAAAGCGCTGCAGGAATGTTGCGCACGCGGAAGACAAAGGTCGTCATCATCAATTCAACGTCGGACGCGCGCTGCGGCACGGACGGATCTTTCGACAGGATGACGAAGCGGGTCACATTGTTTGCATGGTCCTCAACATCGCGCTCGATAATGTCGAGGCCGTACATGTCGGCGGCCAGCTCCGGCGCGAGCGCCGCCATGGTTGGGTCTTTCTTTTGCGCGACCAGTTTTGCCGCGCCGGCCGTGTCCCCCGCGACCAATGGCTCCCACCCGTTTTTGCGGATGAACTGGCGGCATTGACCGAGCGCATGAATGTGGCTGTGCACCGAACTTATCTGATCACGGCCGGTGCCCGGCAGTGTCATCAGTTGAAAATGGATCGGCAGGAAAAACTCACCAACGATATGCAGATCGCTCTCCGGCAGCAGCGTGTGAATGTCGGCGACGCGCCCGGCAATGGTGTTTTCAATTGGGATCATGGCCAGCTTTGTCGTGCCCTTGTCCACGGCGTTGAACGCGTCTTCAAAGGTTGGGCACGGCACCGGCGTCATATCGGGATACATTTGGCGACAGGCGATATCGGAGTTGGCGCCGGGTTCGCCCTGGAACGCGATGAGATTATGCGGGCTTGCTGTTGTCATTTTCTATGCCGTCATTTGAGCGCAATACGCGCTTTTTCCAGATCATCGGGCGTATCAACGCCAAGCGGCACTGTGTCAATGATGGCGGCGTAGATCGCCATGCCTGCTTCCAGTGCCCGCAATTGTTCGAGCCTCTCGCGCAGTTCCAACCCCGATGGCGGCAGACCGACGAAGCGCTGAAGGGCCTGGCGCCGAAACGCGTAAAGGCCGATGTGATGATAAAGCGGCCCTTCGCCCCATGGTGCCGTGGCGCGGGTAAAATAAAGCGCGCGCAGCAATGTCTCATCGTCCTTCACCGGTGTGCCGACGATCTTGACGACGTTTTCATTGTACCGCTCGGCTTGATCGGTAATGATTGTGCCCAGCGTTGCGATGTCACATTCGCTGGCTTGAAGCGGGCGCAGCGCCGCGCGGATATCAGCGCCCGGGATCGTCGGCAGATCGCCCTGCACATTGATCACGATGTCATACTCGTGGTCCGGATCAACCAGAGCGAGGGCTTCAGCGACGCGATCTGTACCGGAACCATGATCCACCGATGTCATAATTGCACGATGCCCATGATCACGGACGGCTTCAAAGATCGCCGGATCGTCGGCAGCCACAACAACCATGCCGCAATTGGCTTCCTTTGCCCGGTCGGCGACATGGACAATCATCGGCTTGCCGGCAATGTCGGCCAGTGGTTTGCCGGGCAGTCGCGTGGAGGCCATCCGCGCAGGGATCACAATAATCGGTTTCATGGATGTAAGCGGGCTCAAAGGTGGCAATAGGTCACAATTATGCGACCTTATATGTGTTGCGTGGGCTTTACAAAAGACCTAGACATCGCACCGCTTCGGGAAGTTTAACGCTTAAAATTTGATGTAAGATTAGGTCGGGTATGGCTATCAATTACAACATGTACGCAGGCGCGTTTCTGTCGACAGTCTTTGTCGTGATGACAGTGGGCATCGTCGGAGACACGGTATTTCAGTCCGATGAACCGGAACAGCAAGGTTTTGCGATTGTTGTTGAGGAAAGCGACGGCGGTGCCGCACCTGCGGAAGAAGAGGAAGATGTGGTTGCACCCATCGCGCCGCTTCTGGCCAGCGCTGACATTGGCGCAGGCGAAAGTGTTTTCCGGCAATGTTCGTCTTGCCACAATGTTGCTGATGGTGCTGGCAACAAGGCCGGGCCGAACCTTTGGGGCGTTATGGGGCGTCAACCGGGCATCTATCCGGATTTCCGCTATTCTTCGGCGATGGTCGCTTACGGCGAAGCCAACGCACAATGGGACTTTGAGGCGATGAACCGCTTCCTCTTGCGCCCGCGTGACTATATCGACGGCACCTCGATGGGCTATCGCGGCCTGCGCGATGAGGATGACCGGGCCAATCTGATCGCCTATCTGAACGCACAATCGGC
>JBCCRB010000111.1:0-7645 GCA_039208465.1 Pseudomonadota bacterium | reverse complement strand
GACGAGCGTCAGGTCGGCGGTCCAGCGCAGCACGTCTCGCTTCAGCGAGGCTTCGCTGTCGGGGTATGCCTTCTTGAGCCTGGCCATCTGGACCGCCATCGGGATTGGACGAAGGCGAGTCTTCATGCGCCAAAGAAAGTGTGAGGCAGCACTGTGGATGTTCCAGCGGAGCCAAGCGCGCCGGTGCCCGCGCCAACCGAGCCAGAAACGAGCGCCTGGCCTTCAACCAGCGGTACGGCCTTGGTGACACCGGGGGCGGTTTCGATCCGCGCGGCCACTTCTTCATAGTCATCGAGCGGGCGCTCGATGGCGGTGATGAAAATGTGCCCGTTGAGACCGAGGATCCGGTCCAAAAGCTCGCCGCGAAAGCCGTTCATGACCGCCATGACGATGATCAGCGCGGCAACGCCCAGCGTGACACCGATCAGCGAAATGATGGTCACCACGGAGACCGCGGCCTCCTTGCGGCGTGGGCGCAGATAGCGCCATGCAACCATACGTTCATACGGGCCGAAGGGTGTTGATGACCCCTCCCCGCTGCGTTCAGATCTGGCGGTCAAGCTTGCTGATTCTACTGTCGCTTCGCTCATGGGCTTGCTGCTGCGGTTGTTATTTGGGTCAAGGCGTCTTCCATCGACAATTCGGTCTTTTCGCCGGTGGCGCGGTGTTTGATTTCCACGACGCCGTTTTTGACGCCGCGGGGGCCGATGACAATCTGCCAGGGCACACCGATCAGATCGGCGGTTGCGAATTTGGCCCCGGCACGCTGATCGGTATCATCGAGCAGCGGATCAAGGCCGGCATCCGCCAAGGCGGCATAAGCTTTTTCGCTCCACGCATCGCAATCAGGGTCGCCGGTTTTCATGTTGATGATCACGGCGCCGAAAGGAGCAATCGTTTGCGGCCAAATGATGCCATTGTCATCGTGAAATGCCTCGATGATACCGGCGACCAGCCGCGATGGCCCGATGCCGTAAGACCCCATGGAGACAGGGACTTCCTGGCCGTCAGGGCCCATCACTTTCGCGCCCATCGCGTCGGAGTATTTGGTGCCGAAATGGAAAATGTGCCCCACCTCGATGCCGCGCGCCGACAGCCGGTCGCCTTCGGCCAGGGTCGCCCATTGCGCTTCATCATGCATCTCATCGGTCGCGGCGTAAGGTGTCGTCCAAGCGTCGACCATGCCGGCAATCGCCGCATCATCGTCAAAATCGACATCGGATGATGGGACTTTCATGTCGAGATAGGCCTTGTCGCAAAAGACTTCCGATTCGCCGGTGTCGGCCAGGATGATGAATTCATGGCTCAGATCGCCACCAATCGGGCCGGTATCGGCGCGCATTGGAATAGCCTTCAACCCGAGCCGTTCAAAAGTGCGCAGATAAGCGACAAACATTCGGTTGTAGGCCGCCTTGGCGCCCTCATAGTCAAGATCAAAGGAATAGGCGTCCTTCATGAGGAATTCGCGGCCACGCATCACGCCGAATCGCGGGCGCACTTCATCGCGAAACTTCCACTGGATGTGATAAAGGTTCAGCGGCAGGTCCTTGTATGAGCGCACATAGGACCGGAAGATATCGGTCACCATCTCTTCATTGGTCGGCCCGTACAAAACGTCGCGCTCATGGCGATCGACAATGCGCAGCATCTCCTTGCCATAATCATCATAGCGGCCGCTCTCGCGCCACAAATCGGCCGGCTGAATGGTCGGCATCAGGATTTCGATGGCGCCCGCGCGGTCCTGCTCCTCACGGATAATGGTGTTGATCTTTTCCAGCACCTTTTTGCCAAGCGGAAGCCAGCTATAGATGCCGGCCGCCTGTTGGCGGATCATGCCGGCACGTAGCATGTAGCGATGCGATACGATTTCCGCTTCTTTCGGGTTTTCCTTGAGAATCGGGAGAAAATATTTCGACAGACGCATGCTGGCACCAATTTACCGGTTTCATAAAGGCCGGGGACTCACCGGCATTTTCGCTGCCAAGACTTAAAGGGCCGACATGGAGATGTGAAGCACGTTGTTAACGCTTGCCGTGGGTTGAAACAGGGCAGCTAACCAACGCAAAACAAAGCGTTTTTTTGCAGTGCAGCATAGAATTGATGGTGACAAAACTGTGACAGATCGCTATCCTCTTTCCCGACGCTTTATTGCGTAAGTAGTAAAGCGGCACGACGGGTCAAAGTCTTGGGAGGATGTTGATTTTTGCGGCGCTAATTAGCGGCCGCCTCTCCTTTGCGGTTGGAGAGTAAAATCAGCCCGTCTTGAAATGGCAGGATGCAAATCCTGCCATTTCTTTTTTTGACCAATCCTAATTGTCGGAAAATTCAGGCACGATCTGCGGGATGTCGTTGACGCCCCAGCCATTGATCACCGTGATCCAGTAAAACAGCCCAAACACCAGGAACGAGATGCCCGTCGTCAAAAGCACCTTGAAGCCCAGACGCGGATTTGTCGGCGCGCCGGTTTCCGTGCCCAAAATGATATCGTCTTCGTCAGCCTGGCTGCGCACACCGATCGGCAGCACCGTAAACAAGGTGAGCCACCAGATGATGAAATAGATTGCAACTGCCGATAACCAACCCATGGGTGTTACACCTGTTCCAGTTCGATAAGGGTACCGTCAAAGTCCTTGGGATGCAGGAACAGGACGGGCTTGCCATGCGCGCCGGTCTTGGGTTCGCCATCGCCGAGCACGCGGGCACCCTTTTGCACAAGTTGTTCGCGCGCGGTGATGATGTTCTCGACCTCATAGCACATGTGATGGATGCCACCCGAGGGCGACTTTTCCAGAAACGCGGCAATCGGCGAGTTCTCGCCAAGCGGTTCCAGCAGCTCGGTTTTGGTGTTGCCGACATCGACAAAAACGACCGCGACCCCGTGCTCCGGCAATTCCTGCCGGTCGGAAACGTGGGCGCCCAAAAGGTCACGATATTTTGCCGCCGCAGCCGCTAAATCCGGCACCGCGATGGCCACATGGTTCAGTCTGCCAATCATTGCCTCATCCTATATCCGATCAACCATGACCGTGGTCAGCGGCTTTTTGCCCCACAGGTCGCGTGCCTTTGCACGAATGGCGCGCGAAACGCCATCTTCGACCATGTCGAGATCCTTGCGCCGTGAGCGCGGCATGCTTTCGACCGCGCCGATGGCGGCTTCGTAAAGCTGGTCCTCGAAATCATCGCCGGCCTCATCCTTGATCGGTACACCAATCGCCACAATCTGAGGCTCGGTGGCTATTTCAAGGTTTTTATCGAGCACGATCGAGACGGCAACATGGCCGGCAAAGGACAAGCGCCGCCGCTCGGCCACCCCGGTCTGCGCCGCGTCACCGATGATCAGGCCGTCCTTGAAGATCTGCCCATGCGGCAGATCGCCGATGATCTCCGGCGCACCCGGTGCCAGCTTGACCATGTCCCCGTTGCGCGCATCCATCACGTCAGGCACCTGGGCTTGCCGCATCAGTTTGGCATGGGCTGACAGATGGGCCGCTTCGCCATGCACCGGCACGCCAATTTTCGGCCTTGTCCATTGGTACATCTGGTTCAGTTCTGCGCGGCGCGGATGGCCCGACACATGGACGAGCGCATCTGAGTCTTCGACGATCTCGATGCCCATATCGATAAGGCGGTTCTTGGTTTCCAGGATCGCCTTTTCATTGCCCGGAATGGTGCGTGATGAATAAACGACCGTGTCGCCGGCGGTCAGCGCTACATCGCGCATTTCATCGCGGCCGAGCTTGGCGAGCGCCGCGCGGGGTTCGCCCTGCGACCCGGTCAGGATCACGACGACCTTATCGCGGGCGATGTAGCCGAACTCCTCTTCAGAGAGGAAATCATCGACGCCTTCCATATAGCCCAATTCGGTGGCCACATCGACGACCCGCTTTATCGACCGCCCAAGCAAAAGTGTGCGGCGCCCGACGGCCTGCGCGGCCAGTGCGATGGAACGGATGCGGCCGACATTGGAAGAAAAGGTTGTTACGGCCACGCGGCCGGTCGCCTTGGCAATCACCTCTTCCAGCCCCTTGGAGACCTCAAGTTCGGAGGGTGATGTGCCGTCGCGCATGGCATTTGTGGAATCGCAGATCAGCGCGAGCACCCCTTCATCGCCCAATTTTCGGAACGCGTTTTCGTCGGTCAACCCGCCCATGGATGGTTCCGGATCGTTTTTCCAATCGCCCGTGTGGAGCGCCATGCCCAAGGGGGTGCGGATCGCGAGTGATACCGGCTCGGGGATGGAGTGCGTTACATTGATGGCCTCCACGTCGAAGGGGCCGAGCGAAAAGCGCGATCCGGCATCATAAAGTTCGGTACGCATGGTGCCGGTGACGCGATCGCCTTGCGCCTTGGATTCCAGCATGCCGGCTGCAAAAGGCGTTAAATAGACCGGCAGCGACCCATCTTGCGACAGGCGCGGATACAGCGTCAGCAAAGCGCCATAATGGTCTTCATGGGCGTGGGTGATGACGATCCCGACCAGCTTGTCCCGCTCTTTTTCAAGGAAGGAGATATCCGGCAGCACCAGATCGACACCGGGCAATTCCGGCCCTGGAAACGTGACGCCGCAATCGACGACAAGCCATTTGCGATCATCGGCGGGACCAAAGCCATACAGCGCCAGGTTCATGCCGATCTCGCCAACACCGCCGAGCGGTGCGAATACAAATTGTGCCATTGGTTTCCTGTTATTTGCCGGGATCAGGCAAAGAAGACGTCGCCCGCTGCAATTATCCGTTTTGTTTTATCCGCCAGTCGAAGCACCAAACGGCCCTCATCGTCTAATTGTTCGAATATGCCGCGCAACGTGTTGTTGGCAAGACGTACATCGACGACGTCGCCTACGCCTTTGGCAGAGGCGAGCCAGGTCTGGCGCACCTGTGGCACAAAACCGGGTGACCTCAAATCACGAAGCACGGCATCCAATGACATTGCGAGCGTGTTGAAAACCGTTTCGACGCTGCCGGAAAAACCATGCGCTGCCAGATGGGTTGCCGGATAGGGTGTATCCGGTGGATGGCTGGTGATGTTCAGGCCGATCCCGGCAATGATGACATCGCTTACCCCTTGGCTACCCGTGTGACGCTCCATCAGCAGGCCGCAGCATTTGGCATTGTCCAGCAATACGTCATTGGGCCATTTGAGCGACGCGGTGCCGGATGCCAATTGAGCAACGGTTTTCTGGATCGCGATGCCGATCGCCAATGGCAGAATGGCGATGTTGGGTGCGCGGACACCTTCTATCCCCAAACACACGGAGCCATAAAAATTGCCCGGTGGCGAGGCCCATGGCCGGTTTCGGCGGCCCCTGCCCTCGGTCTGCTCGGCGGCGGTCAGCCAATGTCTGTCGAGCGCGCTTGCCTTTTTCTCGTAAAGCGCAGCCATCGTGCTGTTGGTCGAGCCTATGGTCGGAACATGGGCGCTGGCCCAGCCCGGCAGGTTTGGCAAAGGCTGAAACTGAAAATCATGCACGGCAGGCGTCAGAAGAAGGTTCGCGCAGCCGCCTCAGCGTAAACCGCCAATGGCGCGCCAAAGACGATGTAGCCCACCACGAAGATGCCCGCGGCGACCATGATGATCCGCAACTCATTGGCCGTTGCCACGAAGCGACCGACAGGCTCATCGAACCACATGATCTTGACGATGCGCAGATAGTAATAGGCGCCAACAACGGAAGCGAGGACGCCGATGATCGCCAGCGGCCAAAGGCCTGCCTCGACGGCAGCCAGAAACACATACCATTTGCCCCAGAACCCGGCGAATGGCGGAATGCCGGCCAGCGAGAACATCAGGGCGGTGAGGATTGCGGCCATCAGTGTGTTGTTGGAGGCGTAACCTGCCAGATCGTCGATCTGCTCGACATTGCCTTCATCCTTGCGGCGCATGGCGAGAATGAATGCAAACGTACCAAGGGTCATGACCAGATAAATGGCCATGTAGATGGCGACGCCCTGGACGCCCTGCACGGTGCCGGCGGCCAGTCCCACCAGCGCATAGCCCATATGGCCGATCGACGAATAGGCCATCAGGCGCTTGATGTTGCGCTGGCCGATGGCGGCAAAAGAGCCGAGCAACATCGATGCGATGGAGATAAAAACGATGATCTGTTGCCAATCGGCAACCGCAGATTGGAAGGCATCTGCGACAACCCGCACCAACATCGCCATGGCTGCCATCTTGGGCGCGGCGGCAAAGAAGGCCGTGACCGGCGTCGGGGCGCCCTCATACACATCCGGCGTCCACATGTGGAACGGCACGGCGGAGATTTTAAAGGCAAGGCCTGCCAGCAGGAAGACGAGACCGAACAGCAGTCCGAGCGAGCGCTCATCCTGATTGGCAATCACATTGGCGATCTCTTCAAAGCCGATGAAGCCGGTAAAGCCATAGATCAGCGAAATGCCGTACAGCATCATGCCGGAGGAAAGCGCACCGAGCACGAAATATTTCAGGCCTGCTTCGGTGGACCGTGCGCTGTCACGGTTGATGGCGGCGATCACGTAAAGCGCGAGCGACTGCAACTCCAGACCCATATAGAGGGCGAGCAGATTGTTGGCCGAGATCATCAACATCATGCCGAGCGTTGCCAACACGATCAGCACGGGGAATTCGAAGCGGTCGAATTTTTCCTCACGCGCGAAACCGACCGACATGATGAGCGCGATGATCGATCCGGTCAGCGTCAGTACCTTCATGAAGAAGGCAAACGCGTCCTGTACATAGGCGCCGCCAAACGCATCGCCGCGCTGATCAAACAACACCATCCAGGCCAAGGCCGCGATCAACAGGGCCACGGTCAGCGACGTGACCAGCCCGTTGGCCTTTTCCTTGTTGGCGAACACGCCGATCATCAACAGAACCATGGAGCCGACCGCCAGGATCAGCTCGGGCATTGCGATGGAGAGAGATGAGGAGAGTTCAGCAACGGTCATGGTTTTTATGTCTCAATCACTCAACCGAGGCGGCCATGCTGGCCGCTTCCGCGGCTTCCAGCGCCGCCTGATAATCTGTCAAAAGCGCATCCACGCTCGGCCCGACAACATCGAGCACCGGTGACGGATAAACGCCGAAGAATACGACCAGAACCGCCAGCGTGATCAGCATGGAGCGCTCGCGCGTGTCTAAATCCAACAGGGATTTCAGCGTTTCCTTTTCAAGCGCGCCGAAAATGATGCGCCGATAGAGCCAGAGTGCATAGCCGGCCGACAGGATAACGCCTGTGGTGGCGAACAGCGCAAACCATGTGTTGACCTGGAACAGGCCCATCAGGGTCAGGAATTCACCGACGAAACCCGATGTGCCCGGCAGGCCGACATTGGCCATGGTGAACACCATGAAGACGAGCGCGTAGGCCGGCATGTTTTGGACAAGGCCGCCATAGGCCGCGATCTCACGCGTGTGCAGCCGGTCGTAAACAACGCCGACGCACAGGAACAAGGCGCCGGAAACGAGGCCGTGCGAGAGCATCTGGAAGATCGCGCCTTCGACCCCTTGCGCGTTCGCGGCAAAGATACCCATCGTGACAAAGCCCATATGCGCGACGGACGAATAAGCGATGAGCTTTTTCATGTCGTTTTGCATCAAGGCCACCAGCGAGGTGTAGATGATCGCGATCACCGACAGGGCAAAGACGATCCAGGCCAGATCGGCG
>JBCCRB010000110.1:0-7731 GCA_039208465.1 Pseudomonadota bacterium | reverse complement strand
TGGCGACCGAAAAACGACGACAACGCACTGGAAAATCGATCAAAATCGACGATGTCGCGCGCGAGGCCAATGTCTCGATCATGACGGTGTCACGCGCCTTGCGTGGTGTGGAAGGTGTGTCGGAGGCCAAACGGGCGGAAATATTCGAGATCGCAGAACGGCTGCGTTACCAGCCCAATTTCAACGCCCGGTCGTTGGTCAATGTACAATCGAGCCTGATCGGCATTTCCTTTCCGACGCTATTTAACGATGTCTTTGCCGAGATGCTCGACGGCATGCGGCCTACACTGGAGAGTGCCGGCTTCACGACCATTGTGACGACCAATGAGTATGATCTGGCGCGCGAACTCGATTGGATTGATACGGTGCGCTATTGGCGCCCGGCTGCGGTGGTCATGACCGGTGTTGATCATGATCCCAAGGTGCGCCGTGTGTTGCGCCGAGATCAAATCCCGACCCTGGAAATCTGGGAGCATACCGATGATCCGATCGATTTGAGTGTCGGGATTGATCATCGCCAGGCCGGCGTTCTGATTGCCAAAGCGATGATTGAGTTGGGCTATCGTAAACCGGCCTATGTTGGTTGGGATCATGGGCATGATCAGCGCTCGGAAAAGCGTCTTGCGGGCGTACGGGCGGCTTATGCAGCCGCTGGCCTTGGCGACGTGGTGACTGCACGCACTGGTGGCACGGATGATTACAGCGCCGGCTTTCACGGGCTAAAGCGGCTAATCGCCGGGGCCGCGGAAATGCCAGATATCGTGTTCTTTCATTCAGACCATTTTGCCTTTGCCGGGATGATGGCCTGCGAGCAGCTCGGGCTGCGCATTCCCGAGGACATCGGCATCGTCGGCTTCAACAGTCTGACCATCAACAATGTGCTACCGCGCCGCATCACCACGGTGGAAACGCCGCGCCGCGATATGGGCACGATTGGCGCGCGCCAATTGATCGCGCGGATCAACGGGATAAGTGGCGATCTTTCTAAGCGTTTTGAACCGCGCATCCGGTTTGGCGAAACAACACGCGCGCCGAAATCGGCCAAGGTCAGGGGCGCGGCATGAGCAATCGCAAAGCCCTGCCGCGCATGGCCGATGTTGCCAAGGCCGCCGGTGTGTCCAGCATGACGGTGTCGCGGGCGCTGCGCGGCGATGCCTCTGTGACCGAGACAAGGCGGGCTGACATTCTAAAAATCGCGCAGGAGATGGGGTACATTCTCAACCGCGGGGCATCGGAATTGCGCACGCGCAGAACCGGTTTTGTTGCTGTAACCGTCCCATCAATCAACAACCCGAACTTTGCCGATAGTGTGCGCGGTCTGACCGACGTTCTTGAGCAAGTTGGCCTGCAGGTGTTGCTCGGCTTTACCGATTATAGTGTTGACGATGAAGAACGCATGATCGGCCAATTGCTGCGCCGCAAGCCCGAGGCGTTGGTTGTCACGGGTGGCACACACACGGACGGCGCGCGTGCCCTGCTGGCAAATGCCTCCATACCGGTCGTTGAGACCTGGGATGAACCTGACGCACCTATTGGTTATTCCGTTGGCTTTTCAAACGCTGATGCCGGAGCGCGCATGGCCCGCCATTTGATCAAGCATGGGCGGCGCAGGATTGCTTTTATCGGCTGCGATACCGGCACCGATTTTCGGGGGGAAGCGCGCAGCCGCGGTTTTTTCGAATCGGTCGGACAATATGGGCTGGAGACACACAGGCTCATAGAAGCCGGCAAGCCACCACTCGGCGCGCAGGAAGGCGCGCAAGCAGCGAAAACACTTCTGGAGACCTATCCCGATACGGATGCGGTGATGTGCGTGGCTGATTCAGTCGCTTTTGGCGCGATGACCGCGTTTCAGCGGCTCGGGATTGCAGTGCCGGACCAAATCGCGATTGCCGGGTTCGGCGCCTATGACGTCAGCGCTTTTACGACACCGGCGATCACGACCATCGAACCACACGCGCTGCAGATCGGTGTTCTGACCGGCAAGCTGATTGCTCGCCTCCTCGGCCCGGAAAGCGACGAACCGCCAGTCAGCCATACCGGGCGTGCCCCAACGCTCATCATGCGCGAATCAACGACAGGTGACAGCGCCTAACGGAACGCTGGTTAGCCCGCGGGCGCGTTGACCGGCTTTAGCTGCTGGTAAAGCTGCTGAAAGCGCTCATATCGTTCATCGGCGATGCTGGTCTTTCCCGGGTCAGGCTCAAAACTGGTATCGGTCGTCACCAAAGCCGAGGCCGCCTCCCCCAAGCTGCTCAATTCACCCGACGCTGCGCCGGCCATCACCAAGGCCCCCATAGCGCCGGCATGACGGCTTGCGACCCGGTCCAATGTCCGGCCGAGCGCGTTGGCCCGGATCTGGCACCATATGTCAGCGGTTGATCCACCGCCACCATGGCGGAGGTGATCCATTTTTTGAGCGCCGCTTTGCTCAATGGCCTCGATCGCAAGACGGGCTGAAAAAGCCACGCCTTCCATTACCGATGCAACGAGTTCGCCTGGACCGTGCGCGCTTGTAACGCCCGCAAATGAGGCCCGGGACGCTGGGTCCCAAAGGGGTGCCCGTTCGCCTTCAAGATGCGGCAGGAAAAGCGGGCTGTCCGGCCTGAATTCAACGTCTTCGGCCAGTGCGATCAGGTCGGCTATATCGCCCCGCATGATGCCGGATAGCCAGGTGAGCGATGCACCACCCGATTGGGTTGGCCCCGCATGAAGGCGTATGCCGCGCCAGGTTGGAAAGGTGATGATGCCGGGATAACCGGCGCCCTGCCCCGAGATCAATCCGAGGACTTCGCTGGTCCCGGAAAGATACATGGCTTGCCCCTCGGCGGCGACGCCAAGCCCGAACATCGAGGCCCAGGCATCCATTGTGCCACAGCACACGGGCGTGCCTGCAAAAGGATGGCGATCGGCCATTTTGCCGACCATCGCCAAGGGGTCGTGCAAGGGCGGCAGAACATATTTTGCGCGCGGCACCAGATCGACCACCGTCGACGCATACATATGGTCTTCACCGACCAGACCGATGCTTGAGATCGGATCGCCACAAACCGTTCCCGTCAAATGGGCAATGACGAAGTCCTTGGGCAGCAGAACATGGCGTGTTGCTTGCCACATCGATTTATCTGTCGCCGCCAGCCAGGCCATGCGTGACAAAGCATGGCTTGCGTCAATGGGAATGGGGGCGCCGAGCGCTGCGATCTTCTCGGCTTCCGTCATTGCCTTGTCCAATTCGGCAGCTTGTGCTGCCGGCCGTGTATCCTGCCAGGTGATGGCCGGGCGGAGCGGTTCGATTTTGTTATTGCAGAAAAGGTGTGTGTTGACCTGCGAGGTGACGCCGATGGCAACCACATCGGTTGCGCGCGGTTGATCAGAGAATTGGCGAAGCGCTTCATCCACATGGCGCAGCCAAACGGCCGGGTCCTGTTCGGCAGCGCCCGGTTCGGGCCGAGCCGTTGCATGGGTGCTGGTAAACTCATCAAGGAGCGCGCCGCCCGGCCCGCCCATCAAAGCCTTTACCGAGCTGGTGCCCAAATCGATACCGATGAAGACTGGATCGCGCGCTGACATGTTCCCTCCTTACGTAATTAAGCCGTGGACGACGGGACGCGCCGGTGCAATAGATGGCGGAAAGAAAAAATTAAACGACCGGGAGCCTTTACCCATGAAACTTCACCTTGCGCTCATCGCATCTTTTACCGCCGTTGGCCTTTCCGCCCCGGCGACAGCTCAGGAAGTGGCGGTCATCACGCCCTATCTTTCGCAGCCGGGCACGCAATTTTACGTCGATGGCTTTTCGGCACGCGCTGAGGAACTGGGTTGGGATTTGAATGTGATCGATACGGCCGGCGATGTTGGTGCGGTGATCAGCAGGATTGAAGATGTAGTCACGCAAGGCGTTGATGCGATCGTCATCAATGTCGATCCGGCGCAGATTGGCGCCGGGCTGAGTACAGCCGCCGATGCGGGCATTCCCGTTATCGGCATGGATGCGGGCAGCGATCCGCTGGTTGCCGCCAATATCACCTCCAACGGCTACGCCATGGCGACTGAGACCGCCGTCTATGTTGCCAACCGGATTGGTGGTGAGGGCAATGTGGTGATGTTCACCTTCGATCCGTTTCCACCGGTGCAGGTGCGCGGTGTGATCGCCGATGCGATCTTCGGCAACTTCCCCGACATTGAGGTGATCGACCGGATTACCCCGGATGTGAGCGATGGCGGCATTGCCGACAGCCGCGCGCAAATGGAGGCCGTTCTGGCGGCCAACCCGGAGTCCGGCAGCATTGCCGCGGTGTGGGCGGCATGGGATCAGCCAGCGCTCGGCGCTCTACAGGCGATCGAAGCTGCCGGCCGCGAAGATGAAGGTATTGTGATCACCGGCATCGACGCCAACCCGCAAGCGCGCGATGCGATTGCCGCCGGTGGCAACTTTGAGGCTTCCGTCGCGCAAGATTTTGACGGGATCGGATCAACCACCGCTGACATCGTAGCCCGGGTCATTGCCGGTGAAGAGCTTGTGCAGACAGTCATCTACGTGCCGACAACGCTGGTAACGTCGGCAAACGCATCCGAATAGCACGCAGAAACCCGGCGCCGGTGATCGTTGGCTTGCACGGACGGGACCCATGACAAAACTGCTCGTTCAGGACGTGAGCCGGCGCTATGGCGCCGTCCAGGCGCTCGACCGGGTATCGCTGACCATTGAAGCGGGCCGCGTGCATGCGCTGATGGGCGAGAACGGGGCCGGCAAATCCACCCTGATCCGGCTTCTGGCCGGGTTGGAAGCGCCGGACAAGGGTTTCCTGTCGATTGATGGGGCGCGTCTGCACGATACCAATGCGCAGATGATGCGCCAGGCGGGCTTGCGTTTCATTCACCAGGAACTGCATGCCGTTCAGGGCCTGTCGGTTGCCGAGAACATGCATCTCGACCATCCCTACCCCACCCGCTTGGGATTGGTGCATTGGGGCAAATTGAACCAAAACGCAGCGCAGGCGCTTGGCCGATTGGGGCTTTCGCACCTTGATCCGCGCGCGCCGATGTCCGCGCTTGGGCTGGGGGATCAGATGCTGGTTCGGATCGCCGCCACCTTGATCCGGTCAGATGGGGCCGCGCCCTGGCTCTACGTTATGGATGAACCCACGGCGGCTTTGACGGTTCAGGAAACCGACCGCTTGTTTGCCGTTATTGATGGTTTGGTGGCGCAAGGTGCTGGCATTCTTTACGTCTCGCACCGGATGCCGGAGGTGATGCAACTGGCGGATCAGGTTTCGGTCTTGCGTGATGGTCGGCATGTCTCGACGCGTGCCCTTGCCGATACTGACGAACGTACGATCATCGAAGAGATGACAGGCCGTCCGGTGAGCGATCTGTTTCCGACAAAGCAGGCCATCGATCCGCAAGCGCCGCACGTTCTGACGGTTGATGGTTTGAAGGCCGGTCCGGTGAAAGAGGCCCGATTTTCATTGCGTGCTGGAGAGGTTCTTGGCGTTGCAGGCCTTGCCGGTTCGGGCCGCGGCGGCCTTTTGCGCGCGTTGATCGGTGACACGCCGGTTGAAGCGGGCAGCGCCCGGCTGCATAACAAAGAACTGGGCACAAGTGCCGCGGATGGCTGGGCCAACGGCGTTGCCTATGTGCCGCGTGAACGGCGGGCACAGGGCCTGATGCTGCGTCGCTCAATCACCGAGAACATCACATTGCCGCACCTGTCGGCCCTGTCCCGCGCCGGCGCCTTTTTGGACCGCGGGCGACACCGGCGCCTTGTCGACAGACTAAACAAGCACGTCGGCATCAAGGCGACTTCGATGCATCAAAGCTGCCATGAATTGTCGGGCGGCAATCAGCAGAAGGTGCTTTTTGCGCGCGCGCTCGCTGGTGATGTGCAATTGCTGCTGCTGGACGAACCGACGCGTGGGGTCGATGTCGGCGCCAAGGCGGACCTCTACGGTCTTATCCAACAAATGAGCGACACCGGGCTGGCGGTGATCATCGCCTCGTCGGATCTGCCCGAATTATTAGGGCTTGCCCACCGGATTGCGATCATGCGCGATAGCACTTTGGCGGAAATTGTCGACGCCGACGGGCTGACCGAAGCCGATTTACTGGCGCGGTTCTATCATGTCGACGATGGGAAAGCGGCCGCATGATCAGTTTTCTGCGTCGCTTCAGCGGGCTTGTCGGGATGTTGGCCGTCATCGCCTTTTTTGCGATCAACCTGCCGGACACATTTCTGACGCTGCGCAATTGGCTGAACATCGCGCAGCAGGTCAGCATGCTGACCGTTATCGCCGCGACGATGACCGTTGTGATGGTGATGGGCGATTTCGATCTATCCGTCGGCTCCATGGCCTCCCTGGCGGGCGTGGTGGCCGCGACGCTTTTTGTTCAAGACTGGTCGATTGCCAGCGCCTTGGCAGCGGCGATAATGGTCGGCCTGGCCGGTGGCCTGTTCAACGGGTTCATCGTCAGTGTGCTGGGTATTTTGCCGTTTGTGGCAACGCTTGCAACGCTAACCATCTTCAGCGGTCTTGCCTTTTTCATCAGTGATGGGCGGACCGTTTTCGGCCGTGACATTCCCGACGCCTTTGGTGACTTTGCGCGGCAAGGCCCGGAGATCGGCATGATCGGTGAGCGCGCGCTGATCCTGCCGAATCTGGTCATCGTCGCCTTCGTAGTCGTTTTCGTGATCTGGGTTGTCCTGGAGCAGACAAGTTTCGGTCGACGGCTTTATGCCATTGGCGGAAATCGGGAAGCCTCGAAGCTGGCCGGAATCAAGGTCGTGCGGCTGCGCCTAATCGCCTTTGCTTTTACCGGCGTCGGCGCGGCGCTGGCCGGGCTGATGTATGCAAGCCGGGTGGCGTCGGCCAATCCCACGCAGGGTGACGGGCTGATGCTGACGGCCATCGCGGCGGTTTTTCTCGGCATGACGTTGACGCGTGACGGCCAACCACGGGTGCTGGCCACACTAGCCGGGGTGATCACGCTTGGTGTTTTGGACAATGGGCTCACACAGATGCGTGTCGACAGCTATGTCCGCGAGATCCTGGTGGGCGCGATCATCCTGGCCGCGGTTGGCTTTAGCGCGGTGGGTCGCGGGTCGCTGATGCGTGGACCGAATTAGTATTCGCAACGGCCCGTGCTGCGTTTTCTAGTCTTCGATCCAATAGTGCTCGGCGATCATCCGCGTTGCGAGGTAGATCAGGCCAAACAGAATGGGATCCGACGCCACATTGTAGAACGCCCATTGATCGGTCGACAAAAACTGTCGGGCAACTTCATTGGCGAACGCTGAAAACAACGAAATGCCGATCCAGGCTAAATGCAGAACCGGCCATCCATTGTCTTCGATTTGCAGGCGATAACCGAGCGTTCGTTGCAGCAGGCTGGGTTTGGCAAACGCGCCGACGGCCAGGATGGCCGCGAACGCGATTGCCCCCACGGTTGGGCGGACAAGGACAAAGGTCTCGTCATTGAGCGCAAGGCCGAACGCCGTCAGGACGACCGCGAGCACAAGCGTTGCGACCGCCAACCACGGAATGGAGCCGTCCCAGCGCCAGCGCAACGCCACGGCAATAGCGGTCGCCACGACCGTTACGGCAGCTGCCCACAACAGGCCGCCATAGGCGTTGCCGGCCAGAAAGGCGATGCCGGGAAGAAACTCAAGAACCAGTCTTCGATCCATTGCCGACGACATGTATGGGCTGGCTTTCCAAACACAAGCCGCGCAGT
>JBCCRB010000109.1:0-7751 GCA_039208465.1 Pseudomonadota bacterium | reverse complement strand
GCATGTCAGTGTCGCCAAACCGCAAGGCCAATGTGATGCTGTGAGGTAGTTTTTCTGTCATCGAACCATAGTTACCAGGTGGCGAATCGCGTCAAGGAGCGTTTGATAGGCGTTATTAACCGTTTCAACTAACTTTCACGATATAGTTGCATTGTGGTGTCGTGGACACGCGCTAACAATGTGTCCAGGCAACGCGCGACGTGAGGAGGGCGTCGCTAAAAGAGGCGAAAAGCCCTGAGGAGTACTGCGTATGGCCCAAGAACTCACGCCACCGGTCGATCAAAAGACCAGCCTGTCGGCATCTGCCTATCCGCAGTATACGCGCAGCGAAGTCATCGCCGATGGCATCATGCACGCGCTGGGTATTGTCGGCTCCATCGCCGCCTTCACAACCATTTACATCTATGCGTTTCAAACGCTGCCCGCGCCACTCAATGTCGCGCTGGTCATCTACGGCATTTCTGTTGTTGCGCTCTTCATCCTGTCGGCGGCCTATCACTTGGCGCCATTTCCCGAACACAAACCATTCCTGCGCGTGCTTGATCAGTCGGCGATTTTCATGAAGATCGCCGGATCCTACACGCCCATCGTGGTGATTATCGGTACGCCCTTTGCCTATGTGCTGCTTGCCCTGATCTGGAGCGCGGCACTTGTCGGCAGCGCCTCAAAATTTGTCCGCAACGAAATGCTCGACAAGCACACCGTGCTGATCTTCTTGGCCATGGGCTGGGCAAGCCTCTTGCTGGTCTGGCCGATGTTCCAGGTGCTCAGCGTCGCAGATGCGCTACTGATCGTGCTCGGCGGAGCCGTCTATTCAGCCGGCGTCATCTTCCATCAATGGGATGGCTTGCGTTACCAGAACGCGATCTGGCACGCATTTGTCCTCGTCGCGTCGATGATCCATCTGTACGCGATTGCAAACGCTGCCTTTGCGATTGTGTGAAGGCTAAGCGTCAGCCGCCTGCGCCACGCAGCATGAAGATCAGGATGATCGAGTAGATCAGCACACCGCCGGCCAGCAGAAAGATCTGGTAATTGCTGGAGACGGTCGCCTTGGCCTGCTCGGCCACACGATCCAAAAGTTCCGGCCATGTGTAGGAGACAAAGTCGCCCTGCGTCATGATGGAAACCAGCTTGCCATCATCATCGACCACCGGCAGGCGACGGAACCGTTCATTGGACATTTGCCGCAGCCAATCGCGCAGATCATCGGTTTCCTTGGCCACGCGTACTTCACGCGTCATGATGTCAGCCAGCTTGGTTTTTTTCGCGTCCTTCTGATTGTTGACCAGGCGCTTCATCACATCGCGTTCGGTCACCATCCCGACAACCTTGGTGGCGTCATCGACCACAACCACGGAACCGAAATTGCGATCCGACATCGCAGCGACCGTCTCGGCCACGGTCGACTCAGGGCCAAAGGTAAGGGGCTTCGGCTTGTTGGCATATTCCGGTCGGTCCATAATGCGCATGTCGTGGTCTCCAGCAAAACAGTACCGGGTAACCTAGTGCGACATTTTGGTTCGTGAAGGGAGGCGGCGCGTTCAACGCTGCCAGCGCGCGCGTTTTTCATCATCCGTGGCCTTGGACTGCACCCTTTCGCCGTCACGCCCGTGCGCGCGGTGGTCGCGTTTCCAAATTGGCGCATCCGTTTTCAGATATTCCTTGATGTATTGCACTCCCATCAGCGCTGCTTCACGGTGCGCGCTCGCCGTCAAAACCGCGACGATGGTTTCGCCCGGGCGTACCAGGCCATGCCGGTGCAACACGTTGATATGGGTCAGCGGCCAGCGCCGCGCCGCCTCATCGCAGGCCGCCTTAATCTGCGCCTCGGCCATGCCCGGATAATGCTCCAGCTCCAGGCCGCTCAACGCGCCCTGTTCGGACCGGCAGCGACCGAAAAACTGGCCGATCGCGCCAGCATCTTCGCCGCATGTTGCGATGAACTGCGCAACAGTTCCGGCCGGATCAATCGGCTTATCGCTGATCGTCACGGCGATGACGGGCGCCATCTCAGCCTCCCGTCATGGGTGGAAAGATCGCAATCTCGCACGCTTCGCCCAGTTCATCATGCAGGCCGATCAATTGCTGATCGGCAGCAACGCGCACCACCAGTTTCTGGTCGGCAAGAAAGGCAAATTGCTCGCCGCGCCCGGCCAGCCAGTCAATGAGGTCAGAAGCGGTCAAAACCGTTGCCGGAACCTCGATTTCTTCGCTGTCGGCACCGATTCTTTCTCTCACCCAAGCAAAGTAACGCATTGTAATCATGGCTTAATTATCCACCACATGACGCATGCCGGAGCGGAAGTAATCATAGCCCGTATACATCGTCAAAAGCGCTGAAACCCATAACAGAAACAGGCCGATCTCCGTAATGAACGGCACAAGCTGATCGCCAGCAGGCCCGAGAATGAGAAAGGCAATCGCGACGAGCTGCGCTGTCGTCTTCCATTTGGCGAGTTTGGTGACGGGAACCGAAACCTTGGCGCTGGCCAGATATTCACGCAGCCCCGACACCAATATCTCACGGCACAGAATAATCACCGCCGCCCATAAGGACCAACCGGCAATCGTGCCATCAGCAGCCAGTAGCAAAAGGACGACCGAGACCAGCAATTTGTCTGCAATCGGGTCGAGCATCCGGCCGATATTGGAAGTCTCATCCCATTTGCGGGCCAGATAGCCGTCCAGCCAGTCCGTTGCCGAGGCGATCGCAAACAGCACAAATGCTGCCCAACGCATCGCCGGGCTCGGTTCTAATGTTTGCGGAAAAAAGAACAGGGCAACGATCAATGGCACAGCAAGAATGCGGCCATAGGTGAGCAAATTCGGAATCGAATAAATCCGAGCGTCCCGTGTCTGCGTTTGATCAGCCATTCCCTCATTTTCCCGCTTGCCTGGGCTTATGGCATCTCTTTACGCATTTTGCCCATCATTGAAATGGGCATGGATGGTTTTGGCCATTGCTTCGGAGATACCGTCGACCTTTTGCAGATCGCGCACGGTCGCGCGGGCAACGCCCTTGGCGGTGCCAAAATGGTGAAGCAGGGCCCGTTTGCGCGACGGTCCGATGCCGCCAATTTCATCCAGCGGGTTTTTCACGAGCGCTTTTTTGCGCCGCGCCCGGTGCGACCCGATCGCAAAACGGTGCGCCTCATCGCGCAGGCGCTGCACGAAATAGAGCACCGGATCGCGCGGTGGCAGCGAAAAGTCACCGCGCCCCGGAATGAAGAAACGTTCACGCCCAGCATCGCGGTCAACACCCTTGGCAACGCCGATCAGCTCAACCGCATCGCCAACGCCCAACTCATCGAGAATAGTTTTCACCGCGTTGAGCTGGCCGAGGCCTCCGTCAATGAGCAGCAGATCCGGCCAGGCGGGAAAAGCGTCATTGTCGGCATTGTCGTCTTCAACGGACCGATCCGGCACACCGCATTCTTTCATCAGCCGCGAAAAGCGCCGCTCCATGACCTCGCGCATCATCCCGAAATCATCGCCCGGAGTCAGTTCTTCATTCTTGATGTTAAACTTGCGGTACTGGTTTTTCACAAAACCTTCCGGGCCCGCCACGATCATGCCACCGACCGCATTGGTGCCCATAATGTGGGAATTGTCATAAACCTCGATGCGTTTGGGCACGCGCGGTAGCGAGAAGGTTTCGGCCAATCCCTTCATCAATTTCGCCTGTGACGAGGTTTCGGCAAGCCGGCGGCCCAGCGCCTCTTTCGCGTTGCCGATCGCATGCTTGACCAGATCGCGCTTCTCGCCGCGCTGGGGCACATTAATGGAAACCTTGTGTCCGGCCTTTAGGGTGAAGGCTTCTTCAAGCAGCGGCTCATCGGCCACCGCATCCGATAAAAGGATCAGTTTCGGCACCGGCTTGTCGTCATAGAACTGGCTGAGGAACGCGCCCAAAATCTCGCCGGCCTCCATCGACGCATCGGTGCGCGGGAAATAGGCCCGATTGCCCCAGTTTTGGCCGGTGCGGAAGAAAAACACCTGAATGCAAACCTGGCCGCCATCGGCATGCAGCGCAAATACATCGGCCTCTTCGACCGTCTGCGGATTGATGCCTTGCGCGCTCTGAATGGAGGTCAGCGCCGCAATACGGTCGCGATAGAGCGCAGCCCGCTCAAAATCGAGATCTTCCGCCGCCTGCTGCATGGTTGCCGCCATGCCCGCTTGCACGCTACGGCTCTTGCCGCGCAGAAAATCTGTCGCTTCATCGACGAGCTGCCCATAATCCTCGATCGAGATTTCGCCGGTACAGGGGCCGGAGCAGCGCTTAATTTGATACAAAAGGCAGGGCCGTGTCCGGCTCTCATAAACACTGTCGGTGCAGGTGCGCAAAAGGAAGGCGCGCTGCATCGCATTGATCGTGCGGCCCACCGCACCGGCCGATGCAAACGGGCCGAAATAGTCAGCCTTCTTGGTCTGCGCGCCGCGGTGCTTGAACAGGCCCGGGGCAGGGTGGTTGCGCGTTAAGATGATGTAGGGGAACGATTTGTCGTCGCGCAAAAGCACGTTGAAACGCGGCCGCAAGCGCTTGATCAGATTGGCCTCAAGCAGCAGCGCCTCGGTTTCCGACTGCGTGGTCACAAACTCCATCGCAACCGTCAGCCGGATCATCCGCCCGATCCGGTTGTTGTGCCCGCCTAGACGGGCATAAGACGAAACGCGGTTCTTCAGCGATTTGGCCTTGCCGACATAGAGCACATCGCCATCGGCATTGAGCATCCGGTAGACGCCCGGCTTGTTGGGCAGGCGCTTGACCTTGTCGGCGATCAGATCGGCACCGCGCAGCTTTTCGCCATCATCGGCGACACTGTCATCGGACCCCACCCACGCAAGACTGGCCGCAAGCACCTTGCCGCTCACCGACGGGCCTGCGTCTTCCAGGTCAGAATCATTGGTCTCGATCTCGTCCATCATCTCAATGTCACGCGGATCGGGACGTGGCATCAACCCCCGACCGCTATGGCGTGAATATTTTTGTCGTCTCGCACGACCCATCAATCATTCATTGATGCCGACAACATCCGGTGTTTCCCAGGCCAGATGCTGGCCACCATCGAGTGCAATCATTTGGCCCGTCACCGATTTGGCCTGCCACAAATAGTCGATTGTCGCGGCAAATTCATCAAGCGAGGGCCCGCGCTTGAGTGGCACGGCGTCGGTCTGCTTTTGAAAATCTGCGTCCGACTGGCGGACATTTTTCAGCGTTGGCCCGGGCCCGATCGCATTGACCCGCACACGCGGCGCAAAATCGAGCGCCATCGTTTTGGTCATTGTCCATTGGGCCGATTTCGACAGGGTGTAAGTAAAGAAATGTGGGGTCAGCGCATGAACCCGCTGGTCGATCATATTGACCACGAGACCCTCTCGGTCGGCGGGAAGGCGCATGACCATCTGGCCCGCCAATTGCGCAGGCGCGGCAACATGCACGCGCATATGAAGATTAAATTGCCGTTGGCTGAAGCCGGTCGCCGTATCATTTTCAAAGATCGACGCATTATTGACCAACAACGCGATCGGCTGTGACAGCGCATCCGCGGCGTTGGCGATGAGACCGCCGGTTGCCGCATCGTCCATGAGATCGGCGCCGACCGCTGCCGCCCGGGCGCCATCAACACGTAACAAATCAGCAAGTTCTTCTGCTGCGTCCAGCGACCCATTGGCATGAATCGCCACCGGATAGCCCCGCATGGCGAGATCGGTGGCAATAGCGCGGCCGATGCGTTTTGCACCGCCGGTAACGAGCACGGCAGGAAAGTCAGTCAACAGGGCATCCCGTTTTATTGTGTTTAGAACAAATAGATAATGTAGCCGCAGTAGGCGACAACCATGATCCCGCCAAGCAGCTTGCCGGTGGTGATCTTGCCAAAGCAGATCACCGCCAGAAGGATCGAGGTGGCGAGCATCGCCCACATGTCTCGGCCGATAATGACATCGGCGACTGGCAGCACCGTTACCATGCCGGTAATGCCCATGATTGCGGCAAGATTAAAGACATTTGAGCCGATGATATTGCCGAGCGCGACATCGGCTTCTTTGCGCCACGCCGCCATAAATGAAGTGGCAAGTTCGGGCAGCGACGTGCCGATCGCAACGATTGTCAGGCCGATGACGGCTTCTGAGACGCCGAAGGCGGTCGCAATCGCGCTGGCACCCGTGACGGTCATATTGGCAGCGATCGGCAAGCCGATAATGCCGCCGATCAAAAACACCGAGATCATCAGGGGGCTGTGTGGCGCTTCGCCGATTTCATCATGATAATCCGGCGGGATTTCCTCTTCATCCTCGGCCATCATCGCAGCGCGTGCCCGCAGGATCTGTGCCACGAGGAAAATCGTTAGGCCGGCAAAAAGGATAATGCCCTCGACCCGCGACAGCATGCCGTCGCTGATCATCCACATAAAGGCGACCGTAAAAACCAACATGATCGCCACATTGCGCGACAGGCCGCGTTGATTGGCGTGGATATTGGCCAACAGGGCAGGCACACCCATCACCAACAGCACATTGGCAATATTGGAGCCGATGACGTTACCCACCGCGATATCGGGCACGCCTTTGAACGCTGATGACAGCGACACGAACAATTCCGGCGCCGATGTGCCGAAAGCAACGATGGTCAGGCCGATAATCAGCGCGGGAATATCCAGTCTTTCCGCAAGCCCGACGGCGCCTTTGACCAAAAAGTCGCCAGCAAAGACCAGCAGGACCAATCCCGCCAGCAGCATCGCAAAGTTGAAGACCATATGCTTTCCCGTCGCTTTTCGCGTGTGCGTGACATAGGTGAGGTGCAGCGCAAGGGCAATCGCGATCACCAAATATTATGACCATCGGCCATCGTGAAGCACAGCCTGGGTACAGCCATCTTCTCACCATTTTTCAGCGACCGTTCCGCCGTATTTGAAAGTCTACATCGGCGTGCTGGGGGCGCGTCGTATCGCGCCCAAACAAGGGCGCGATGCTTGGTCAGGAGTGCCATATGCGTGCAAGAACAATAGTGGGACTAACAATGCCAATTATGCTGAGCCTGCCCGGAGCAGCTCTGGCGACCGACGCGGTACAACTGCCGCTGGAAACGCCGCCATCGCCTGCCATTATCGTGCAGGAAGCAACGGAAGACTGGTCCGGCGTCTATGTCGGTGGCTTTGCTTCCTACAATACCGGCAGCGCCGATACGAGCCTTGGCGACATCGATGTCGATGGCGTCGAAGCGGGCCTGTTTGCCGGTTATGATGTGCAGCGGGACAATTATGTATTCGGGGGTGAGGCGGACATTGCTTTCGGCAATGTTGGCGGGGATTTGAGTGGGACGGACACCGAACTCGAAAAACGGATCAACGGGTCGGTGCGGGCACGTGCCGGCATCGCCGTGGATCGTGTTCTTGTGTTTGGTACCGCCGGATTGGCGATCAACGGCTCACGCGTGTCGACAAGCACCGATGTCGATTGGGAAACGCAGCTTGGCTGGACTGCCGGCGGTGGCGCCGACGTGAAGATCACCGAGTCGCTATTTGGCCGGGTCGAGTACCGCTACACCGATTATGACACCGATTCACTTTCCATCGGCGGCCCGGACGCGCTCACCGACTTTGATGAACATGCCGTGCGCGCCGGTGTCGGGGTACGCTTCTGACGACCGGCCTTTTTTGTATGTAGCACCAGTATGTAGCACCTCAGGCCCGGCGGCGTAACGCGCCGTCGGGTTTTTTGCCTTAAGCGCCCGGCTTGATCGTCTC
>JBCCRB010000108.1:0-7793 GCA_039208465.1 Pseudomonadota bacterium | reverse complement strand
TTCGCGGCGCGCAAAAACAGCGCGGCCTGAAAAAGTCAGGTCTGTAGCAGTTCGGCGCATTGATGTGCAGGGATCCGAACTGCTCGACGAAATCTATTGGTTGGCCGTATTTCGACGCTTCATGCGCGTATCGACCACAAAAAAAAGTATCATCGGCCAAACGTAGCCGAAACTTATCCACCGTTGCGGCGCCCTGACGCCAGCTAAGCGCCAGGTGTTTCCAATCGCTGTGCCAACAAGTCCACCAGATCCAGATCCTCCCGCTCGGTCAGCGAAACATAGGTGAAAGTCATCGTCTCGCGGCCATCGACCATTGCACCCGTGTACGGCAGGTAAACC
This sequence comes from Pseudomonadota bacterium, assembly GCA_039208465.1. GTDB lineage: Bacteria > Pseudomonadota > Alphaproteobacteria > Rhizobiales > Rhizobiaceae > JBCBDX01. Next base: position 7,454 of record JBCCRB010000108.1, on the reverse strand, counting down.
AGTTCGCGTGAGCCAAAGGCCGGCGATGCGGTTCCCAATTGCCAATTGCTCTCGATGCGCGTGTCGATGAGATGCATCTTCAGTCCGTCAGCGCCCTTCCGGTTTGAGGGCACACCGGCCAGATCGAGGAAGGCCGTCTTGTCTTCGGCGTTGCGGAAGCCTTCAATGAAAGACGCCGCCAGCGCTTGTAAACGGTCCCGCTTTTCTTGCTGCGGATCGACATGGACATGGCTGTGCATGTGATCATGGTCGTGGCTGTGATTGTGGCCCGGACCATGCTCATGATTGTGGTGGTGATTGTGCTTGTCCGTCATCACTTGAGCTCCCAACCTTGGCCGGCAATGTCCGTGTCGGGGCCATGCGGTATCGTAACCGGTTTGTCGATGATGGCTTTGTGCGCGCCCATCTTGCCATGGCTGACCAGCGTGCCGAGCACATCGACGATCACCCGTGTCGCCAAAAGCGCGGTGATGTCGGACGTGTCATAGGGCGGTGAGACCTCGACAACTTCCAGGCCACAAATGCCTTCCTTGGCAACCAGCGAGACCAATTCCAAAGCTTCGCGCGGCAGGAAGCCGCCTGGCTCCGGCCAGCCGGTGCCCGGCACAAAGCCGCAATCGACGGAATCGATGTCGAATGAGATGTAGACGGCATCAGCGTCCTTCCAGGCAAGTTCCAGCGCGCGCGCCGCCGTTTCCGCCAGGCCCAGTTCCTCAATGTCACGCATGGTGAAGATGTTGGTGTTGCGTTTGCGCGCCTCTTCAACGCCCTCGCGCGGCACTTGCCAGCCGCCAATGCCGACCTGCACCAGGTTGACGGCGGGCACATTGGCCAGATCGGTTGCATGGAACCAGGGGGTCGTATGCATGCGTTCATCCAGATCCTTTTCCTGGATGTCGATGTGACGGTCAAAATGGACGATGCCGATCCGCTTTGATGTGCATTGGGCGATGCCGCGTACGCACGGGAAACCAATGGAATGGTCGCCGCCGATCATGATCGGCAGCGCCCCCGATGAAGCCACGTGGCTGACAGCGCGGGTGATCTGGTCGAATGTTTTTTCGATGTTGGCGGGGATCGTAAAGACATCGCCGACATCGCACAGCGTCATCTGCTCGCGCAGGTCAACGCCCATCTCGTAATTGTAGGGCGTATAAAGCGCTGAGATTTTGCGCACGCCCTGCGGCCCGAACCGCGTGCCCGGGCGGTAGGTGGTGCCGCCGTCAAACGGGATGCCGATGATCGCGGCATCATAATTGCCGACCAGCGTGGCATCTTCCAAATAGGGCGCTTTCAGGAAGGTGTTGATGCCGGCATAGTGTGGCAGTTCCCCGCGCGCAAAGGTCGGGATGGACTTGTCTTCCAGGCTGTCCGAACCGGTCAGGCCCATGCGCAGGGCCCAGGCGCGTTCCTGCTGCCATGCTGCGGAGGGCAACGTGCCCTCCTTTTCCGCCGCCTTCCATCCGCGCATGTTCAATTTGTCAAAGTCGGGATGGTGCTGCCGTTCAGTCAGGCAGCGGCCGGTCATGCCCGCCTTTCGGCTGGCACGGCTGGGACCGGTTTCAAAAAGATTGCGCATGGTTGGCTCCAAGGTCGTTTTCGGTGGGTGATGTGATCAGTTCATCGGCTGGCGGCACGTTGGCACGCGAAGTGTCGTCAAGCGGCAGATCGTAGGTGATGGTGGCGCCATAGCGTTCCGGCGCGTGCGGGTCATGGCGGGTCTTGTCGAACACCAGCAGGCGGGTGCCCAGCTTGAACGCCTCATGGATATCGTGCGTGACCATGAAGACGGTCATGGCCCGTTCATGCCAGAGGTCGAGCAGCAATTCATGCATGTCGAGCCGGATGCCCGGGTCAAGCGCGCCGAAGGGTTCATCAAGCAGCAAAATGTCGGGTTTTTTGAGCAAGGCCTGCGCGATAGCGAGACGCTGCTGCATGCCGCCCGACAGCTGCGCGGGATAGCGCTTGCGCGCGGCGGCAAGGCCGATCCGTTCCAGCGTCTCCGATACGCGTTCGCGCGCCTGGCGCCGGGCGGCGCCAAAACTTCGTGACAGGAGGCCGCCGCGGTCAAACTCATCGGCGACGATCAAATTGTCCTCCACGGTCAGGTGTGGAAAGACAGAGTATTTTTGGAAGACAATGCCGCGATCGGGCGTCGGCTCGCGCGGCAGCGGTTCGCCGTTGAGCAGGATTTCGCCGCCGGTCTGGTGCTCCTGCGATAACAGCATGCGCAGGAAGGTTGATTTGCCGCATCCCGAAGCGCCGACAATGGTACAGAACGAACCGGTGGCTACATCAATGTTGACGCGCTCAAGCACGATCGTTTCGCCATAGCTCTTGGTCAGACCGCGCACGCTGATCTTTGGATTCATGGTCTCACTCACAAGCTGCCTCCTTGCAAGTGCGCCCAGCGGAACGCGCGTTTGGAGGCCATGAGCAAGAGCCGGTCGATGATATAGGCAAGCAGCGTGATCCAAATTACATAGGGCAAGATGACATCCATCGCGAGGAAGCGGCGGACCAGAAAGATGCGATAGCCAAGGCCCGATGTTGAGGCGATCGCTTCGGCGGAGATCAGGAAGATCCAGCCGGGCACGAGACCAAGCCGCAGCGCGGTGATCAGGTTCGGCAGCACTTGCGGCAAGACCAGCCTGGTGATCATCTGCCAGGTATTGGCGCCTAATGTCTGCGCCTTGATGATCAGTTCAGTCGGTATGTTCATGACCGATTGTGCGGTCGCACGGGTCATCACCGGTGCGGTGCCGAGCGCGACCAGCATCACTTTAGACGCCTCGCCAAGGCCGACCATGATGAAGAGGATCGGCAGGATGGTGATCGGCGGTATCAGCGAAATTGCCGCGATGTAGGGCGACAGCATGGCCCGCATGTGCGGGATAAAGCCAATCAGAATACCGACGAGGAGCGCAAAGCCCGTTGCCACGCCCATGCCGACCCCAAGCCGCCACAGGCTGTCAATTGTATCGACCCACAGGATCAGATCGCCGGTGCGGCGATCGGGTACCGTGGCCATGCGCCAGAAGGTTGCCATCATCTGCTCGATGGACGGCAACAGCTTATCGGCCGGGTTTTCAAGCCGCCGCTGGTAGCTGGCGATCGCATAAGCGACCACCGTTATAACAAACGGCGCGGCGGCTAATACAAAGCCGAAAAGACGGCTTGGTGTACGGTTGATCAGGCGCATGGCTGGTTAGCGCGGCGCGTTAGAGCGCGCCTTCCGCCGCCATCTCCATGTAGCTGGTATCAAAGCGCAATTTCACATTGCCCTCATCGCCAAACACGGAGCCATCCGGGAATTCCACGCCAACAAACTCAGGCGATGGCGCCCCCTCGCCCAGAATGCCCTTGTCGAACAGGAATTCGGCGACGAATTGCATGGTCTGCGGCAGTTCGGCAGACTTTGTAAATTCAACCGCCTCGGCTGGCTCGTAGAACATTTTGGTGGTGGCAAGCTGCGCATTGTAGCCGGCCAGATCTGTACCGGACGCCGCGGCCATTGCCGTCAGGGCTTCTTCGTCACCGGCCGCCATCAGGCCCATCACTTCATACCAGGCACCCGTCAACGCCTTGCCGAAATCAGGGTTGGCGGCAAGCGTTTCGGTGTTGACCATCATGATGTCGATGATCTCGCCGGGGATGCCGGCAGAATCAAACACTTTGGTCGAGCCAGGTGTTGCTTCAATCTCTGACAGGAGCGGGTTCCAGGTCACAACCGAGGTCACATCATTAGTCGCGTAGGCCGCGATCATGTCAGCGTCGGAGGTGTTGACGACGGTCAGGTCGCGTTCGCTCAGGCCGACGCTATCGAGCGCGCGGGCCAGAAGATAGTGGGACACGGACAGTTCGACCAAATTGACATTCTGGCCGGCCAGATCCTGAACGCTGCCGCCTTCTTTCAGGACAATGCCATCATTGCCGTTTGAGAAATCGCCGACGATCAGCGCTGTTGTGTCGACGCCGCCGCCGGCCGGAATAGACAGGGCATCCATGTTGGTCATGGAGCAGCCATCATATTGCCCGGCGGTGTATTGGTTGATCGATTCAACATAATCGTTGATCTGCACGATCTCGACATCGATGCCGTATTTCTCGGCCCATTTGTCCATGATGCCGGAATCTTCGAGGTAGCCCCATGGCATCCAGCCAACATAGATCGACCAGCAAACGCTGAATTCGGTCTTCTCCATCGCGCTGGCCGGGGCACCGACGGATAGCGCCACAAGGGTTGCGGATGCCAAGGCTGCGGCTTTGAGTTTCTTGATCATTTGGGTCTCGCCTCTCTGCTCGTTCGGCGTCGCCACCTTTCGTGACCGCCGGTTGATACGAGGTTTGAGCACGCAATCCGGGAGGAGGTCTGCGCGCGCAAACCTGTGCAGTAATCTCCCGGGATTTTTTCCCGCCGTGTATCCGGTCTGATCTGACCGGATGGCAACTCTTGGACCAGCGCCTTTTGCAAAACTTTTTTAAAAAGGCCGGAACCCTAGATGCCCGCTGCACAGGCAAGGAGAAGCAGGTTCCATGCCAGACAAAATTCAGGGCAAGCGGTCGGCAAATTTCGCGTCAATTTGGAGAATTTGGTTCTGATCGGGCGTTTTTTGTGCGAAAGGCAGGCGCATCTGCTGAATTATTCATCATTCGGGTTTTCGCCTTTGACCGGCGCTTGGATCCCAATGAGCGAGGGAAATGATGACAAAACCATGCATCATCTGTGTTGCGATTACCGGATCGGTTCCGACCAAGAAGAGCAATCCGGCGGTGCCGATCAGTGTCAGCGAGCAGCTTGAAAGCACGCATGCGTCATTCGAGGCCGGAGCGGCCATCGCGCATTGTCATGTGCGCAATGATGATGAGACGCCGAGCTCCGACCCGGAGAAATTCGCCCGCTTGAAAGAGGGGTTGGAAAAACATTGCCCCGGCATGATCATTCAGTTTTCGACCGGCGGAAGGTCCGGTGCCGGCAAGGCGCGTGGAGGCATGCTGCCGCTGAAGCCGGATATGGCGTCGCTTTCGGTCGGTTCGAACAATTTTCCGACACGCGTTTATGAAAACCCACCGGATCTGGTCGAATGGCTGGCCGGCGAAATGGTCACCTATAAGGTGACGCCGGAGATCGAAGCTTTTGACCTCAGCCATATTCACCAGGCGGTTGCGATGCATGATGCGGGGCGGCTGCCGGGCAAACTCTATATCCAATTCGTCATGGGCGTGAAGAATGCGATGCCCGTCGATCGCGATGTGTTCGACTACTATATCAAGACGGTGGAACGCCTGGCGCCGCATGCGGAGTGGTGCGCGGCGGGCATCGGGCGGCATCAATTAGAGGTCAATGAATGGTGCATCCGCGCTGGCGGGCATACGCGGACCGGGCTTGAGGACAATGTGCGGCTGGATAGAAATACGCTTGCGCCATCCAACACAGCGCTTGTCAAACGGGCCGTGGAACTTTGTGAGCGCTATGAGCGGCCGGTGGCCAGTTGGGCCGAGGCGCGTTCGATGTTAGCGCTTGCGCAGCCAGCGCACGCTTAAAAATTCGTCCGGTCGCCGCCCTTTAGATCGAGCATTTCGCGCGCCTCATCCGGCGTCGCGACGGAACAGCCCAAATCTTCGACGATCCGCCTGATCTTGGTGACTTGTTCGGCGTTGCTTTGCGCCAACTTACCGCGCTCGATAAAAAGGCTGTCTTCCAGCCCGACGCGCACATTGCCGCCCATCTGGCTGGCGGTGGTCGCAAGCGCCATCTGCGCGCCCCCCGCCCCCAGAACCGACCAGCGATAGTCATCGCCGAACAGCCGGTCAGCGGTCCGCTTCATGAAGATCAGATTATCGACCTCCGGTCCGATACCGCCCAAAATGCCGAAGATGAATTGGATGAATATCGGTGGTTTGAACAGGCCGATGTCCATGCAGAATTTTAGATTGTAGAGGTGACCGACATCGTAGCATTCATGCTCAAACTTGACATTGTGTGGGGCCAAATTCTCCGAGACGGTGCGAATATCGCGAAAGGTGTTGCGGAAGATGTAGGTGTCGGAATTTTCGACATAGTCCTTTTCCCAATCGAACTTCCATTCATCGTAGCGCTTTGCCAAAGGATGGAATGAGAAATTCATCGAGCCCATGTTGAGCGAGCACATTTCGGGCGAGTGGCGTACAGCCGGTGCGATGCGCTCTTCGATCGAGTTGAGCAGGCTGCCACCGGTCGACAGATTGATAACCGCGTCGGTTGCCTGCTTGATGCGCGGCAGAAATGTCGCGAAGACGTCCGGGTCGATCGAGACGCCGCCATCTTGCGAGCGCCGGGCATGCAGGTGCAAAATGGAAGCGCCGGCCTCAGCGGCATCAACCGCCTGGGCGGTGATATCATCGGCCGTATAGGGCAAAGCATCCGACATTGTGGGCGTGTGGATCGCGCCGGTGATCGCGCATGTAATAATGGTTTTTTGCTTTGTCGCCATGTCGCCTCTCCTCCTATTTGGTCCGCACCCGCAAGCTGAGCGGAAACAGCTCGATGCCGCGGTTGCCGCGGATCAATCCCCAAATCCCCTTGGGCGCCTTGATCATGATGATGATGGCGGAAACGCCCAGCGCGATCAGATAGACTGTACCCAGATCGGCCAGCGTTTCGCGCAGCAGGAAGAAAACGATGACCCCGATGATCGGCCCTTCCAGCGTGCCGATGCCGCCGATGACAACGATGAAAATCACGAAGGCCGTCCAGTCATTGACCGAAAAGGCCGCGTCCGGGGAGATGCGGAGTTTTTGCAGGAAGATCAGCGCGCCGACCAGGGACGTTAGCCCGCCGACCATGACGTAAACGGTGAATTTTGCGCGCCAAATATCGATGCCGAGTGATTTGGCGGCCAATTCATTGTCGCGAATGGCGGTCAGGGCGACGCCTCGTTTGGACCGCATGAAAAAGAAGACAATGGTTAGCACCGCGAGCGCGACACCGAAAGCCAGCCAATAGGCGACTGCCTCACGCGCATCTCTGCCGTCGGCCAGGGAGCGCACCACACCGACCGGGAGCGACGTGCCGGACCCGCCGCCGAGCGCTGAGACCTGCGCAAAGGACAGGCGGAAGACCTCCGCGATCACCCAGGTGCCAATGGCAAAATATGCCCCGCGCAATCGGAAAATCAGCGCCGCCACCGGTGCTGCGACAAGGGCGCCGATGATCACGATGATCGGCAGGGCGACCAGCGGATGAAGGCCGAACAGGACGGTTGCGGTAAACAACAAATAACCGCCAAGCCCGACATAGGCTTGCTGGCCGACTGAAACGAGACCGGCGTAGCCGGCGAGCAAGTTCCAGAGGCTGGCTAGGGACAGATAGAGAAAAATCTCCCCGAACAGGCGCAGATCGGCGCGGCCCGCCCACCAAGGCGCGGCTGCCATGATGATGACGAAGGCGCCGAACACCAGCATGAAGGCGGTGG
>JBCCRB010000107.1:0-7955 GCA_039208465.1 Pseudomonadota bacterium | reverse complement strand
TCGCCGGTGAGTTGTTCGGCGTGCTCGTCGGTCACGGCGATACGCGCCAGGCGCGCGACGCGTTTTACGGTTGTCGTATCAACAGACATGCTCTCGGCTCCAGAATTTCCTGCAGGCTATAGGCGGCTGCCCTGCCCGGTGCAACACACTCATACGGTATGGGCGTTCAGTTCACGCCGAACATAGCGCCCGACCAAAGCCATGACTGCGATGGTCGCGGTAACACCGACCGCAATAAGGCCAATTTGCACTGGCGACAATCCTCCAGTGACAACGTTTCGCGCCTGTTCGAACACATAGACCTTCGCGATGGTGCCCGGAATGATGCCGAGGCCCGAACCGATCAGATAATCGCGCCCGCGGGTCTGCAGCATGCCGAACATGTAGTTTTGTGCCGCAAACGGCACGATCGGCGATTGGCGCATCAGGAAGACAATCCAGAAACCGTTGCGGGCAAGCGCTTTTTCGATGCCGCGCGTGACGGGATAGCGCGCGCACAACCAACCAATATGGTGTTGGAAGAACCGCCGGGCGACGAAAAACGAGGCTGCCAGGCCTAGAAACGCGCCGATGCCCGTCACCAGGATCGCGCCATAACCAAACGCAAGGACGGACACCAATGTCATCAGCGAGGCAGGAAAGGCGATCATCGAGCCAATTGCATAGGCCAATGTCACCAAGGCCGCGCCGGCAAGGCCCCAATTGCGGATCGTCTCACCAATGAGCGCGATGTTGGCGCCATCGAAAATCCCGCCCGCCCATTGCGCCACAGACATGGCATTGTCGCGCACGCTCATCGAGAAAGGTGTGTCAAAAAAGATCGCCACGATCGTCAGCCCAAGTAAAACGCCGAAGGCGATGGCGATGACTGACTCTCGATGATCGGACATTTGTTAGCGGAACCCTTTGACTTGCGAACCGCTGTAGCGCCATTGGGGGGTTGCGCAAAGTGCGCCACACAACAAAGGACCACAAAGTACCATGAGCGAGCCGGGCATGATCGTTGAGGTAACAGCGCTGCCGTCGATGCTGGACAAGGGCCAGACCTTGTGCGGCCTCGATCTCGGCACGAAGACAATCGGCATCGCGGTATCCGATCCGGAACTGACATTAGCCACACCACGTGCTGTGATCATGCGCAAGAAATTCACGCTCGATGCGGAAGCTTTGCGCGCGCGCCTGGAAGCCGACAAGTGCGGCGCGTTGGTGATTGGCCTGCCGCTGAACATGGATGGTTCTGAAGGGCCACGGGCGCAGGCAACGCGCGCCTTTGTGCGCAATCTGCACCGCGTGATGAGCCTACCGGTTGCGCTTTGGGACGAAAGGCTGTCGACGGTTGCCGCAGAAAGGTCACTGCTGGAACAGGATGTCAGCCGGGCAAAGCGTGCGCAGCGCATTGATAGCGCGGCGGCAGCGTTTATTCTGCAAGGCGCGTTGGACCGGCTTTATTCGGCGGCAGACGGGGCTGGCTGATTGTCTGCATCAGCCTTGGCGGCATTGCGCGCGGCCCACAAGGCGCGGATATCTTTGCGGCGGCGGAAGCCGTAAATCATGAAGATCAGGATCGAATCGACGATGCAGGCCTTGACCAGCAGGCGCACAATCTCACTGCGCTCGATGCCGAGGATCGATGAATAAACGTGAAAAACGAATTCATGGGCCGGGCGGGACAGGAAGGTGAAGCCGAAATTGATGTCATAATAGGACAGGCCAAACCAGGACCAGATGATCCCCATGGGTACAAACCAGAACCAGAAAATATACCGCATGGAATCTCCGCTTACCTTCCGTCAAACCAGCCTACCCGCATCTTAAAATGTGGCAGCGGATTGATGCGCGCAATGTAAACCATTCATTAAGGTTAACGGGATGTCGAGAATTTGACGAAACGGGCAGATCGGAGTAGCGCCGAGTGTAAAGGAGCGTCCGGTGCTCGCGGTTTTCACGTCCATCATGCCGATTTTCTTGCTGATTGTACTGGGCAATCTGCTGCGCCGGATACCACAGTTTGAAGCCGGTTTCTGGCAGGGGCTGAACAAGCTCGGCTTTTACGTTCTCTATCCGGTTCTGTTGTTCACAGCGATCTATCGGGCCGATTTCTCCGAATTAGACACGCTCCCGGTTTCCTTCGTGTTTATCGGATCGCTAGTGGTGATTGGCGCGGCCACCCTCGCCTCTTGGCCTCTTTTAAGAGCGCGCGGTGTCGGCGGCCCGCAATTTTCCTCGCTGTTTCAATCGACCTTGCGGTGGAACGGTTTCATCGCGCTGGCCGTGGCCGAAGCACTCTATCCACCCGAAGGCGTTGCGATGGTCGCCTTGATCATGGCGCTGATCATTATCCCGATCCAATTGGCGACCATCAGTGTTGTGGTTTCATTCGGCGATGCGCCGGATGGAAAGCGCCCACCGCTCTTACGCAGTCTCATGACCAATCCGCTGATCATCGGCGTCGCGCTCGCCATCGCCCTAAAATCTTTGCCGTTTGCTCTGCCCGGGTTTGCCATGGATACGCTGGATTTGCTCGCGCGCGCGGCACTTGGCATGGGCCTTTTGGGCGTCGGCGCCGGTCTCCTGCTTGATGATCTGACCCATCCGAAAGCGATTGCGCTCATTCCGATCATCCTGAAGCTCTTTGCCCTGCCCGCGCTTGTTTTGGCTGCCGGGCTCGCGCTTGGCATCAATAATGACGCGCTCGTTTACATGGCGCTTTGTGCGGCAATGCCGACCGCGATGAATGGCTATGTGGTCGCCAAGGAGCTTGGCGGGGACGCGCCGCTTTATGCGGCGATCGCGACGATCCAGACCGCGATTTCCTTCCTGTCGATCCCATTGATCCTCACGATTGCAGGCATGTTTTCCGGTGGAGGTTGACCGCAATCGCTTGCGGCGACGCTCAATTGCGCCTAAGCGACCACTTTGAGATGACAGATGCCTCAAAGTTTGCGCCATTTCCAAAGCGCCATTTGATCGGCCTGAAGGGGCTGCACTATCCCGATATTGATACGCTTTTGAACCGTGCGGACGCGGCTGTTGACCTTTCCCGGCAACGCGAAAAGAAGCGGACCGTGTTTCGTGGCCTGACGCAAATCAATCTGTTTTTTGAAGCGTCGACCCGCACGCAAGCCTCGTTTGAACTTGCCGGTAAGCGGCTTGGCGCAGACGTCATGAACATGTCGGTTGCCTCATCGTCCGTCAAAAAAGGCGAAACGCTGCTCGATACGGCGATGACGCTCAACGCGATGCATCCCGATATTCTTGTCATCCGGCACGCCTCGGCGGGCGCGAGCGCGCTGTTGGCGCAAAAGGTCGGCTGCAGCGTCGTCAATGCCGGCGATGGCGCGCATGAACACCCGACGCAAGCGCTGCTCGATGCGCTGACGATCAGGCGGCATAAGGGACGGCTCGACGGGCTTACGGTGGCGATTTGCGGCGATATTCGCCACAGCCGTGTGGCGCGGTCCAATATCGTGCTCTTGAACGTTATGGGCGCGCAAGTGCGCGTTATCGGCCCGTCTACCTTGATGCCTGCCGGCATTGAGCAGATGGGGGTTCAGTTTTTCAACCGCATGGAAGACGGATTGCGGGGCTGTGATGTCATCATGATGCTCCGGCTCCAACGGGAGCGGATGGCGGGCGGCTTTGTGCCATCAGTGCGCGAGTATTTCCGCCATTTCGGGCTGGACAGTGCCAAGCTTTCGCTGGCCAAACCCGACTGCCTGGTGATGCATCCGGGTCCGATGAACCGGGGCGTCGAGATCGCCTCGGACATTGCCGACGGCCCGCAAAGCGTCATTGAAGAGCAGGTGGAGATGGGCGTTGCAGTGCGCATGGCCGTGATGGAAGCACTGCTTGAAGCATCGGGGAGGATCGACACGTGAAGCCCTTCGGTGCCCCCCAGATTTTTGCCAATGCCAGGATCATCGATCCGTCGCGGGAACTCGATGAGACCGGCACGCTGATCATTGCCGACGGTCGGATTGTGGCGTGTGGTGCCGATGCGGCCAATCAGGGTACGCCAACGGGCGCTGAAATGCATGACTGCACCGGTCTGACCCTCATTCCGGGCCTGGTCGACATGCGCGTGCATATTGGCGAACCGGGCGGCGAACATCGCGAGACGATCGCGTCGGCTGGGCAGGCAGCCGCCGCCGGCGGCGTGACGTCTCTGGTCATGATGCCGGATACCAAGCCGGTTATTGATGATGTCGCGCTGGTTGAGTTCATCGCGCGCACGGCACGCGAAAATGACAGCGTGCGTGTTCTGCCCGCTGCTGCCCTGACCATGGGGCTGAATGGGCAGGAAATGAGCGAGATCGGCAATCTGATGGATGCCGGTGCGGTGATGTTCACCAATGGACGCCATACGCTGACAAATGCCGCGGTGATGCGACGCGCCTTCACCTATGCGCGTGATTTCGGTGCGCTGGTCGATCATGAGACCGTTGATGCCGATCTTGTTGCCGATGGCGTGATGAATGAGGGGCTCTTTGCCTCCTGGCTTGGCCTGCCGGGCATTCCCCGCGAAGCTGAGCTCTTACCGCTTGAGCGCGATTTGCGTCTGGCACGCCTGACCGGCGCTGCCTATCACTGCGCGAAAATCTCGTGCGCCTTGTCGGTCGAGGCCGTTCGCACCGCCAAGCAGGAGCATCTGGATGTGTCCGCGGGTGCTTCGATCAACCACATTACGCTGAACGAAAATGATATCGGCGAATACCGGACGTTTTTTAAGATGTCGCCGCCGCTGCGCCATGAAGATGACCGGCAGGCCATGATCGAAGCCTTAAAGGATGGCACGCTCGATATCCTGGTCAGTGACCATGATCCGCAGGATGTCGACACCAAACGCCTGCCCTTTGCCGAAGCGATGGATGGCGCCATTGGCCTGGAAACGCTTTTGAGCGCCGCGTTGCGCCTGCATCATGATGGATCAGTGCCGCTGACGACCTTGCTCGCGGCGATGACATGCAACCCGGCCAAACGCCTCAAGCTTGATGCCGGCACGCTGCAACCGGGACGCCCTGCTGATTTTGCGCTGGTCGATCTCGATGAACCTTGGGTGCTTGATCCGGCGGCACTGCGTTCAAAATCGAAAAACACCGCCTTTGACGAAGCGCGCTTTTCAGGACGGGTCCGGGCGACCTATGTTGGCGGCCGCAAGATCTTTGCGCTGGAAGAGGCCGATTAAGTGGAAAGCGGCATCGTGCACATCATTGCTATGGCCTGTGTCGGCTATTTGGCTGGCTCGATTCCGTTTGGCCTGCTTTTGACGCGTGCGGCCGGCATGGGCGATATTCGCTCGATCGGTTCGGGCAATATCGGGGCGACAAATGTGCTGCGCACCGGCAATAAGGGGCTCGCGGCGCTCACGCTGCTGCTCGATGCGATCAAGGGCCTGGTGCCGGTGTTAATCGCGAAGACGTTCTCCTCCGAAGCGGCGATTGCAGCAGGCCTGTTTGCTTTTCTCGGTCATCTTTATCCGGTCTGGCTCGGCTTTAAGGGTGGCAAGGGTGTGGCGACGTTTGCGGGCATTTCACTCGGCTATTCCTGGCACATTCTGGTACCGTTTGCCGTGACTTGGATTCTGGTTGCGTTTCTTACCCGCTATTCGTCACTGGCTGCGCTGATCGGATCGGCAGTCGCTATGCTCGCCCTGTTCTATGTCGGGGAAAATGCGCTTGGCGGGCTTTATGTCGTCCTGTTTGCGCTGATAGTGTGGAAGCACCGGACCAATATCAGCCGGTTGCGAGACGGCACGGAAGGTAAGATCGGGCAAAAGGGCTAGGGCAAGCCCCGCGCCCAAAAAGGGGCAAAACAGATGGGGCAAGATGACGGCACCGGCAAACCGGCGCCCGCGCAGCAATTTGAACTCAATGATGAACAGCGCATTGCATGGCTCCGGCTGATCCGGTCGGAAAATGTCGGCGCAGCGACCTTTCGCGATCTGATCAACCATTGCGGTTCGGCGCAGGTGGCGCTGGAAATGCTGCCCGAGCTTGCCAAACGCGGCGGCCGGCTTTCCAAAGTGCGGATCACAACAGAAGCCGAGGCTGTCAAGGAACTGGCGGACATCACCCGCCATGGCGCCCGGCTTATCGGTATTGGTGAACCCGACTACCCGCCCATTTTGCGGCAGATGGAACATGCGCCGCCCTTGGTCACGGTGCGCGGCAATACCAATGTCTTCACCCTGCCAGCAATCGCGATTGTCGGCTCGCGCAACGCGTCCATGGTGGGCATTAAAATGGCGCGCACGCTCGCCGAAGGCCTTGGCAGTGACGGCTTTGCCATCGTCTCCGGTCTTGCGCGCGGCGTTGACCGCGCAGCGCATGAGGCAGCCCTACCGCGGGGTACCGTCGCAGTGCTCGCTGGCGGCATCGACCAGGCCTACCCGCCGGAAAATCAGGGTCTTCTAACCAGCATTGAAGAAGGTGGCACCGGTTGTTCGATTACCGAGCAACCGTTTGGGCTGTCGCCGCGTGCGCGCGATTTTCCCAAACGAAACCGGCTGATCGCGGGGTTGGCCATCGGCCTGGTTGTCGTTGAAGCGGCAAAACGGTCGGGCTCGCTGATCACGGCGCGGCTCGCTGGTGAAATCGGGCGGCAGGTGTTCGCCGTGCCCGGTTCGCCGCTCGACCCGCGCTCGGCTGGCACCAACGGGTTGATCCGCGATGGGGCCATTTTGGTGACCAGCGCCGCCGATGTGCTGGAAGCCGTCAATCCGATGCTGGATGACGATCCGGGATCACACACCCAACCTTCCCTTCTTGAACCCAATGACAGCTTTACCGACCCGCCGCCGGAAACCGTGCGCGAGAAAATCCTGTCCTTGCTCGGACCAACGCCAACCGATGTCGACGACATTATCGCCGAAACGCGGGCCAAACCATCGGACGTGTTCCTGGTGATCCTCGAACTTGACCTTGCCGGCCGGATCGAGCGTCACTCAGGCAACCGCGTCTCGCTGATCTGATGGTTTGGGCTTACTCTTGCGCCTGGGACGCGCGCCGCGCGCAATGTCGCTTGCTTCGACATACGCCATTTCGATTAGATACGTCAGCATGTCGAGACGTTCGGCCTCGGCCATCTGCCGCAGTTCGCCCAACATGGATTGGATGTAGCGCAAACGCTCCGCGCGCTTTTGCTTTATTTCTTTTGCCAGCATCATATGCCCTCGTAGATGCGCAATGGACCGCCCGGTCAAAGCGTAACACGCAATAGTTGTGTTTAAAGCATTATGTTTACTTAAAGCTGTTGTTTGTGCGTATATTTTGGCGCGTTGATTCCAAACATGAAGCGGTCTCACTCTTGACCTAAGAGCGAACGACCGCCATGTGTCGGCGCTGAAGCGGTCCTCCCAAACCGCCAATGGACATGGAATTTTATGGAAGTCGTCGTCGTTGAATCGCCGGCCAAGGCGAAGACAATCAACAAATATCTTGGCAAAGACTATACGGTTCTGGCCTCTTTTGGCCATGTGCGGGACCTGCCGGCCAAGGATGGTTCAGTGCAGCCGGATGAGGATTTTGCCATGTCCTGGCAGGTCGACACGGCATCCAACAAGCGCCTGAACGAAATTGCCAGTGCGGTGAAAAACGCCGATGGGCTGATCCTGGCGACGGACCCCGATCGCGAAGGCGAAGCGATCTCGTGGCACGTTCTGGAAGTGTTGCACAAGAAAAAAGCCGTCAAAGACAAGCCGGTCAAACGCGTCGTTTTCAACGCCATCACCAAGCAGGCGGTCACCGAGGCGATCGCATCGCCGCGCGAAATCGATACGCCGCTGGTGGATGCCTATCTGGCGCGCCGCGCGCTCGATTACCTGGTTGGCTTTACATTGTCGCCTGTTCTTTGGCGGAAGTTACCAGGCTCACGCAGTGCTGGACGGGTACAGTCGGTAGCGCTGCGAATCATTTGCGAGCGCGAACACGAAATCAAGCGGTTCAAGCCAGAAGAAT
>JBCCRB010000106.1:0-7975 GCA_039208465.1 Pseudomonadota bacterium | reverse complement strand
TGCGGGTCGGGCAGGCCGGACGCATTGGTAAAGATCGTTGCATTTAAGCCGAGCGTGCGGGCCCGGGCCGTCATTTGCCGCGCGAAGTCATCCTCCGTGCCACCCAGATATTCAGCGACGGCCGTGGCAACATCATTGGCGGATTTGACCACCAGCGCGCGGATAGCGCTGTCGGCTGAAATTGTGCTGTCGGCTTTCAGATAAAGTTTTGATGCCGGTTGCCGGGCTGCATTTTTCGAGACCGGAATTTCCGTGTCGAGTGTCATGCGGCCGGATTTGAGCGCATCAAACATCATGTAGAGCGTCATCATCTTGGTCAGTGAGGCCGGATAGCGCGGTGAATCGGGCGCAAAACTGTGCAGCACGCTGCCATTGTCGGCATCCACGACGATCGCGGCATATTTCGTGGCATCACTCGTGGGAACCGCAAGGTCCAGCGGCGCCGTTGGGGCGCACCCAGCAAGTGCTGTTAGGAAAACGAGAAAGATCGCAACGAAGCGGTACCGGATTGCCTCACACATACCCGTAAATTCGAAAGACATGTCAGCTAGCGGCCTCAGTGACTGTGATTCCGGTTTATTACCTACCGAAATTTTACGATAGTGATAAGACCGGCGCGATAGCCGTGCATAAATTAAATCCGCTTTTCCCAGTTGAAAGACGCTGACAAATGAAAAACTTCAGTCTGCCGATATCGACACTGCTCGCCTTTGCAATAGTGCTAGTTTTCGCAGACGATGCGGAGGCTCGAAACTTCAAGAAACTGACTGCAGATGGTTATGCTGTGGGCGAATTAACCCGCAATGCCGGCGGCAAATGGGGCTGGTACCTGCAGAAGCAAGAAATGCGTTATTTTTGCCGGATGGGCCGTGTATCAATCGTCAGGGTTGGCGCGAACGGCTTGGCGACATTTACAAGTTCAGGCCGACTTATATCGATGGATAAAGATACATTCGTCGCAAACGTTGGCGTCAATGAATACCAAAAGCTTCCAAGATATGAAAATCTGCAGTCAGGATCAGTCGAGGCCGGTTTGGTTGGACGTTGCGCTAAGGCCTAAGGCTGTTTGGCTGAACAACTTCAGCGTTTGCTAAAACAAATCTGAGCTGTGCACGGTGTAATAAGCCCGTGCCGGCTTCTCGGAGACCGCCCAGCGGAGGGATAACGCTTTCCCCCGCGCGGCCGAAGGCATCGAGCTGCTTTCCACCAATACTATTCAGGCAAGGCGACCAACGCCATTGCGGTCCGGACTGCCCTGATCACCGTTTGACTATCATGGAAAAATGGTGGGCGATGAGAGACTCGAACTCCCGACATCTTCGGTGTAAACGAAGCGCTCTACCAGCTGAGCTAATCGCCCGTAACGAAGCGCGCTTTTACGCAAGCGTACCGGTAAGCGCAAGCCCCTGATCGCGCGATTTTCGAGCCAAAGCAATGTGCGTGAAAAAACCGGCCGCACCAACCTTCAGGATGCTTGACACCTCCCAGCGATAGGCATAGATGACCGCACTCTGCCAACAAGCAGATGTGGTGCGCGGGTGTAGCTCAGTTGGTTAGAGTGCCGGCCTGTCACGCCGGAGGTCGCGGGTTCGAGCCCCGTCACTCGCGCCACTTTTTTCTTCCAAATTGAGTAGTTAAACCGCCCGCGCTGCGCAAACCGCGCGGTGCATTGCAGCCTACTAATGGCTCAAACTGAGCCATCACTTTCGCAGTTGGTCGATATTGCACCTGCGCACGAAGCAGCTATACCAACACCAGCAATTGCGCGGCCTTGTCTGCGCGCACTGTTGAGACGGGAAAAACATGGAAGCTGTCGTTGCATCCTATCTGCCTGTGCTGATCTTTTTTCTGATCAGCCTGGGTATCGGGCTGGCTTTGCTCATTGCGCCCTTTATCGTTGCTTATAAAAGCCCGGATCCGGAAAAGCTGTCCGCCTATGAATGCGGCTTTAATGCCTTTGACGATGCGCGCATGAAGTTCGACGTGCGCTTTTATCTCGTGGCGATTCTGTTCATCATTTTCGACCTGGAAGTGGCCTTCCTGTTCCCGTGGGCTGTGTCGTTTAGCGACATTGGCTTATTCGGATTTTGGTCGATGATGGTCTTTTTAGGCGTGCTGACAATCGGCTTCATCTACGAGTGGAAGAAGGGCGCGCTGGATTGGGATTAATAAGATGTCTTCAAACACGCTAATCGCACCGCAACCCAAAGGCCTGGTCGATCCGCAGACGGGCAAGCCCATTGGCCATGACGACGCCTTTTTCGGCGAGATGAACAATGAGTTGGCCGATAAGGGCTTTCTGGTCACATCAACCGATGAGTTGATCAACTGGGCGCGCACTGGCTCGCTCATGTGGATGACGTTCGGGCTGGCCTGTTGCGCCGTGGAGATGATGCACACCTCCATGCCGCGTTACGATGCCGAGCGCTTTGGCATCGCGCCACGTGGCTCCCCGCGTCAGTCCGACGTGATGATCGTTGCTGGCACGTTGACCAACAAAATGGCACCGGCCATGCGCAAGGTTTACGACCAGATGCCCGAGCCTCGTTACGTGATTTCGATGGGCTCCTGCGCCAATGGCGGCGGTTATTATCATTACAGCTACTCAGTTGTGCGCGGCTGCGACCGGATTGTGCCGGTCGACATCTATGTGCCGGGTTGTCCGCCGACCGCCGAGGCACTGCTCTACGGCATTTTGATGCTGCAAAAGAAGATCCGCCGCACTGGCACCATTGAGCGCTGAACCGGCTGGGCGACGACGAAGGAATTGGCTTAAATGGCCCAAACCGCTGAAACCATAGAAGAACTGCAGGACACCGTCGCCGATGTCGTATCGGCCATGGACGTCGACATGTCTGTCTCATTTGGTGAGCTGAACCTGCTTGTCGATGTTGCCGACATTGCCGATGTGCTGGCGCGCCTCAAGGGCGACATGCAGACCCAGTTCGTCAATCTGATCGATATTTGCGGCGTCGACTACCCGGGCCGCGAGAAGCGGTTTGATGTCGTCTACCATATCATGTCGCCGAAGCTGAATCAGCGCTTGCGTCTACGGGTGCAGGTCGATGAGGAGACGCCGGTGCCGAGCGTGTGCGACGTCTATTCCGGCGCCAATTGGTTCGAGCGTGAAGCCTACGACATGTACGGCATTTTGTTCACCGGCCATCCGGATTTGCGCCGCTTGCTGACCGATTATGGGTTTGACGGGTATCCGCTGCGCAAAGACTTCCCGCTGACCGGCTTTTACGAAGTGCGCTACGATGATGAGGTCAAACGCGTCGTCTATGAACCGGTGAATTTGCGCCAGGAGTTCCGTGACTTTGATTTCCTGAGCCCCTGGGAAGGCGCGGATTATGTGCTGCCAGGTGACGAAAAAAAGGCGAAAGAGTGAATGGTGATTGGTCAATGGTGAATGGCAGAAGAAAAACCAGCGATCCAAGACTATCGGGACCTGACCGTTTGGCAGGAAGCGATGACACTTGCCGAAATGGTCTATGCAAAGACGGCGAGTTTTCCGCAGTCCGAAACCTATGGGCTCGTCAGCCAAATGCGTCGAAGCGCAGTCTCCACCCCATCCAACATCGCGGAAGGGTTTGGGCGCGCTCAACGAAAACCGTTCATTCAGTTTCTGCGCGTGGCCCAAGGTTTCCTAAAAGAACTCGAAACGCAAATCGAACTGTCTGCCCGGCTCGGTTTCCTGAATCAGGAACAGGCGTCAGACGCGTTGAAGGCAACCACACTGCTCGGCAAGCGATTGGTCACCTATGTTCGTTCCTTGGAGCGCAAAACGTGACCATTGACCATTCACCATTGACCATTCACGCGCCCATCAGGAGCGCCCCATGACCGAACACAATGTCCGTAATTTCAACATCAATTTCGGCCCGCAGCACCCGGCCGCGCATGGCGTCTTGCGCCTTGTGCTCGAGCTGGACGGCGAGGTGTGCGAACGCGTCGACCCGCATATCGGCCTGCTGCACCGTGGCACCGAAAAACTGATCGAAAACAAGACCTATCTGCAGGCCGTGCCGTATTTTGATCGGCTGGACTATGTTTCGCCGATGAACCAGGAGCATGCCTATGCGCTGGCGGTAGAGCGCTTGCTCGAATTGGAAATTCCAAAGCGCGGCCAATTGGTGCGGGTGCTTTATTCCGAGATCGGCCGCATCCTGAATCACCTTATGAACATCTGCACGCAAGCACTTGATGTTGGGGCTTTAACCCCGATCGTCTGGGGCTTTGAAGAGCGCGAAAAGCTGATGGTGTTCTATGAGCGCGCTTGTGGCGCACGCCTGCACGCGGCCTATTTCCGCCCCGGCGGTGTGCACCAGGATCTGCCTGAACAGCTCATTGAAGACATTGGCGCTTGGATTGATCCGTTCCTCGATGTCGTCACCGAGATCGATGGCCTTTTGACGGAAAACCGGATCTTCAAGCAGCGTAACGTCGATATCGGCGTCGTTGAGTTGAGCGATGCCTGGGAGTGGGGCTTTTCCGGCGTCATGGTGCGCGGTTCCGGCGCCCGCTGGGATTTGCGTAAATCGCAACCCTATGAGTGCTACGAGGAGTTGGAGTTCCAGATCCCGATCGGCAAGAATGGCGATTGCTACGACCGTTACCTGATCCGCATGGAAGAAATGCGCCAGTCAGCGCTGATCATGCGTCAATGTATCGACAAATTGTTGAGCCCAGAGGGGCAGGGCCCGGTGTCCAACACAGACGGCAAAATTGTCCCGCCCAAGCGCGGTGAAATGAAAAAGTCGATGGAAGCCCTGATCCATCACTTCAAGCTCTACACCGAGGGCTACAAAGTGCCCGAAGGTGAAGTTTACGCCGCCGTTGAAGCGCCCAAGGGCGAGTTCGGCGTCTACCTTGTGTCTGATGGCTCAAACAAACCCTATCGCTGTAAATTGCGGGCGCCGAGCTATGCGCATTTGCAAGCCATGGATTTCCTGTGCCGCGGGCACATGCTGTCAGATGTGTCAGCGGTCCTCGGATCGCTCGATGTCGTATTTGGTGAGGTGGACCGATAATGTCCGTTCGTCGTTTGGCAGATGATGCCGTTCAACCCCAAGCCTTCGAGTTCAATCGCAAGAAAGCGGCTGAAGCGAAAAAGTGGATCAAGAAATATCCGAAGGGCCGCGAGCAATCGGCGGTCATCCCGCTGCTCATGCTCGCCCAGGAGCAGGATGGCTGGGTGACCAAGGCCGCCATCGAGCATGTCTCTGAAATGCTCGCCATGCCGCGCATCCGTGTCATGGAGGTTGCGACCTTCTATACCCAATTCATGCTGCAGCCGGTCGGCACCAAGGCCCATGTACAGGTGTGCGGCACGACACCGTGCATGCTGCGCGGCGCCGAAGATTTGAAAAAAGTCTGCCAGCGCAAGATCAATGAGCAGCAGTTTCATCGAAATGGCGACGGTTCGCTGTCCTGGGAAGAGGTGGAGTGCCAGGGTGCCTGTGTGAACGCACCCATGGTGATGATCGGTCGTGACACCTATGAAGATCTGACGCCAGAACGCCTTGAGGAAATCATCGATGCGTTTGAAGCCGGCAAGGGCAACACGATCACGCCAGGTCCGCAGATTGACCGCATCTTCTCGGCGCCAGTCGGTGGCCCGCTGACGCTGCTTGATGACGTTGTTGCCAAGGCACCGAGGAAGAAACCGGCTGCGAAAAAAAAGGCCGACACCAACCCGACGATGAAGCTGGCTTCCACGGCGTCGACGGTGACGCCGAAGCCGAAAAAGGCCAAGGGGCCGCAGGAAAACAAAATCACCACACGCCTCAATGCCATTGATGTGGAAGAGGCGCCAACAACGCGCGATGCCAAGCCGGCCAAGAACGTTAAAATCACCAAGGGCGCGCAAGGCGCTGACCCGGGCACCGTGATCGAAAATGTCAAAGGCGCATCATCGGTCAAACCCAAACCGGCACGGAAGAAAAAGGTCACCGGCGGCAACCCCACGATGGAAATCGCGGCAACAGCGTCAGGGCGCGCCGCAAAGGGCAAGAGCGGCGGGCCGAAACGCCTGGAGCGCCCGGAGGGCAAGGCCGATGATCTGAAAATGATCGCAGGCGTTGGACCAAAACTGGAAAACACGCTGAATTCATTGGGTTTCTGGCATTTTCACCAGATTGCCGCCTGGTCGGCCGCCGACATCGCGATCGTCGACGATCAGTTGAAATTCAAAGGCCGGATCGAGCGCGACGATTGGATCAAACAAGCCGCGGCCCTGGCAAAGGGTGGCCGCGATGAATATGTCAAAGTCTTCGGCAAGGAGCCGCGTTGACCATGGGAATGCTTCAAGACAAGGACCGGATTTTCACCAATATTTACGGCCTACGCGATAAATCGCTGAAAGGTGCCATGGCGCGCGGCCATTGGGACAATACCAAGGGGTTGGTCGAAAAGGGCCGTGATTGGATCATCAATGAAATGAAAGCCTCCAATCTGCGCGGCCGCGGCGGCGCGGGCTTTCCGACGGGTCTGAAATGGTCATTCATGCCCAAAGAGGTCGGCGAGCGGCCGCATTATCTGGTCGTCAATGCCGATGAGTCCGAGCCTGGCACCTGCAAGGACCGCGACATCATGCGCCACGATCCGCACACGCTGATCGAGGGTTGCCTGATTGCCGGCTGCGCCATGCAGGCACACGTCGCCTACATCTATGTTCGCGGCGAGTATATTCGTGAACGCGAAGCGCTGCAGGCTGCCATTGATGAATGCTACGATGCAGGCCTGCTCGGCAAAAACAACAAATGTGGTTGGGACATGGATGTCTATGTCCACCACGGCGCCGGTGCGTACATTTGCGGTGAAGAGACAGCGCTGATTGAATCGCTGGAGGGCAAAAAAGGCCAGCCGCGCTTGAAGCCGCCATTCCCGGCCAATGTCGGCCTTTACGGCTGCCCGACCACGGTCAACAATGTGGAATCCATTGCCGTTGCGCCAACAATTCTGCGCCGCGGGGCAGGGTGGTTCTCCTCCTTCGGGGCTGAAAACAACAAGGGCACCAAGCTCTTTTGCGTGTCCGGCCACGTCAACAATCCCTGCACCTTCGAAGAAGCCATGTCGGTGCCGTTTAAGGAGCTGATCGACAAGCATTGCGGCGGTATTCGCGGTGGATGGGATAATCTGCTGGCCGTCATCCCGGGCGGATCTTCAGTGCCGATGGTGCCCGCCGAGCAGATCATCGACACGCCGATGGACTTTGATTCGCTGCGCGCACAGCAATCAGGCTTGGGCACGGCGGCTGTCATCGTCATGGACAAATCAACCGATGTCGTCAAAGCGATCGCGCGCCTTGCTTATTTCTACAAGCATGAAAGCTGCGGCCAGTGCACGCCGTGCCGGGAAGGAACCGGCTGGATGTGGCGCGTGATGGAGCGGATGGTGACGGGCCATGCGCAAAAGCGCGACATGGACATGCTGCTTGATGTGACCACGCAGGTTGAAGGCCACACAATCTGTGCGCTGGGCGACGCGGCTGCCGGGCCGATTCAAGGCCTGATCCGCCATTTCCGTCCGGAAATCGAACGACGCATCGACGAGTTTTCACGCAACGCCCACGAAACGCGGCCGGTGCTCGAAGCTGCCGAATAAGCGACCCCAAGAGATCAATAACAGCGCGCGCGCTGCCAGGCATGGCGGCGCGTTATGCATTTTGGGCCTTGGCCACTGTGCATAAGTCTGATCGTGACAATTAGATAAACCTCTAGCTTTTTTGTTCCGAATATGCTGCAATGCACAAAGACAGTGTGCGGTGCAAAATTACGTCGCCGATGGATCGAGCAGCGAATAAAAAAGGAGGCCCTGTCCATGATGCAAGTTTATCAGGAAATGCAGGACGCTTTGGTCAAGAACAATCCCTTCATGGCAATGATGCCCATGGCGGATGAAATGCAAAAGAACACGCAGACAATGATGGAAGCGCTGAAGCTCCCTGAATTCCCCGCGTTTGAAATGCCCG
>JBCCRB010000105.1:0-7978 GCA_039208465.1 Pseudomonadota bacterium | reverse complement strand
GTGTCGGAATTGTTCATGTCGCGGCGGATCTGGATGCGCCAGTCGGAGGCGCGGATCGTAAACCAGGCATAAAACCAAATCGTCAGTGCCGTAACGACCACATATTCAATGCCATAGGCAAAGCCGAAGATCGCGGCGATGAGCATGAATTCGATAAAAGTGGGCGCTGCGTTGAGGATCAAGTAGCGGACAATCAGTTCGATCCCTTTTGTCCCGCGCTCGATGACACGGCTAAGGCCACCGGTGCGACGCTCCAAGTGAAATCTGAGCGAAAGCGTGTGGATGTGCACGAATGTTCGTTGCGCCAATTGGCGCACGGCATGCTGGCCAACGCTTGCAAACAGCGCATCGCGCAATTGGTTGAAGCCGAGATTGATGATCCTGAAGAGATTGTAAGCCAGGACCAGCATTAGTGGTGCGAGCAGGGCCGCGGGAACCCAGTCAGATGCCTGCAGGTCACCGTTCAGCGCATCGGTCGCCCATTTAAAGCCGTAGGGCACCAGCATGAGGACAAGTTTTGCCAGGAGCAAATAGCAAAGAGCCCATACGACCCGCCTTTTGAGGTCTGGGCGATCTGCCGGCCACATATATTGCCAGAGGTTCCCGATGGTTCTTAAAAGGTCGCTATTGTCAGCGGATACAGTTTTTTCGGTCGGCGCCAATTTACGCATTCTCCGGACAGTCTTTTTTGGGGGCCGCGCAAACCCTGGATGCGCAGCAGGCTTCGATAAGGGTTTGGGTCGCATCGCCCAATTCCGCGAGCGCCTTTGTGTTCAGGCTGTATTGCGAGGCCGGCCGCTGAAGCTTGGCGTTGACCAGCCCCGCCTCGACCAGGATTTTCAAATGCTGCGAGACGGTTGATTGTGCCAGTGGCAATTGGTCAACCACATCCTTGCACTTGCAGTGTGTGTGGTTGGCAAGGCAGCGCAGGATTTCAAGGCGCGCCGGATGCGCCAACGCGGCGAACCGCTCGGCAAACAATTCATCGGTTTTCAAAGCGAGACCCACTCTTCATCGTTCATCGTCGATAAACGATGAAGAGTGGCGATGCAATGGCTAGTTTTGCTGCAGCAATTGCTGGTGTTGCTCAAACGCGGTTTCCGCGTCCTGTGCATTGGTTGGCACGTCAAACACCTGGCCGGGCCAAATCCGTTGCGGATTTTGAATCTGGTTCTGGTTGGCCAAATAAATCGTCGTGTATTTGACCCCCTGCCCATAAACACGCCGGGAAATCTGCCAAAGCGTGTCACCGCGACGAATGATGACCGACCCGTCAGTGGGTGTCAGCGTGCCTACTTCGGTCGGAATCGCGCCATCGGCTGCCGCCTCAGTGGTTTCGACAGCCGCCACCTGCGTTTCCGCAGCTCCTGACGCTGCGTCAGTTGATGCGGCCTGTTCGGTCGATGCAGCTTCGGTGCTTGTCGAAGCAGCTTCTGCCGTTTCGGCGGCCTCAATTTGCGGCGCTGTATCCGGCAGTGTTACCGCCGGTGCAGCGGCAATGGCCGCCTGGCGTTCACCAGCCGAGCGCGTAAAGGGCACGGCGGCACGGCGGATCACTTCAGCGGTTTGCGGGTTCAGCACATCGGCGCGAATGGTGTATTCGCCCTCTGGCAGTTCACGCTCGACTTCGACAAGGAAGCGTCCGCCTTCGCTGGCCACGGCATCGCCGAGCAGGATCTCGTTGGCATAGACACGCAGTTGAACGCCTGGATCTGCACGTCCAGCGACAAACACCTGTCCGCCATCGATCTCAACGGCTTCAATGGCCACATCAATGTCCGCCGAACCGGTTCTGGTTGTGGCTTGCGGTTCAACGGCAGCGATTTCTGTTTGCGCGTCTTGCGTGCCCTGCCCGGTTTCCGCACCCTCAAAACGCGGTGTGCCCTCGCCCAGCGCCAAAATGCCCGGCAATTCAGATGCTTCGCCGGTCGCTGCTGCCTCACCATCAAACAGGGGTGTGCCAGTGCCCAGTTCTAAAAGGCCCGGTTGCTCAGTCTGGCTCGCTGCGAGCTGATCGCCACCCGGTGCCTGTGGCGTGGAGATCAGACGCGATGCTTCACCTGGTGTTTCCACCATGGCGAGGACGCCCTCGGACTGGTCTTCCGGGATCGAAACGATCGCGGTTTGCTCAGAGACGACCATATCACCTTCCGGCCCGGAGGCGCGGATCGACATGGAGTGGTCGCCGATTTCCAGGGATTCTTCGAGCACGGCAACAAATTCGCCGGCGGCGTTGGCTGTTGTGCTGGCGATGACGCTGTCGCCACGGACGATTTCCACTTCGCTTTCAGGCGCGGCGCGCCCTGCCACCAGCGTTGATCCGTCCGGCTCGACCCGCAGAATATCAAAAGTCGGAACGCCGGGCTCGCCGTCAACATTTGCCGGTGCGGCGTCATCGGTTGCAGCCATGGCTGGCGCTTCTGCGCCCGCTTCTGTGGTTGCCGGTTCTGCGCTGCCAGCATCCGGCAACGCGGCCATTTGTGTATCGTTGCTTTCCGTTGCGTCCGCCGCTTCGTCTTCAACCGATTGCAAGAGTGCCGCAGACTGCCCGCCGACTGTGTTTTGGATCAGGCTATTGAAGTCATAGACACGGCCCGAGGCGGCCACAAAAATCGCCACGCCGACGGCACAAAAAACAAATACACCCTTAAGACCAGAGTTCATCTTCTATCTCACGCTAGATTCTTCGTTGACCTTATTGCGAACAATGCTGCAACGCAAACTAGTCTACGCTTGACCGGCGCGCTTGTTATGGATTGATAGTCGCATGTCAAATCTGCGCTCGATCTGTGTCTATTGCGGTTCTTCGCCGGGCATCGACCCAAAATTCCCACAAAATGCCTATCGACTGGGCGAATCGATCGCCCAAGCGGGCCTGCGTCTGGTCTATGGCGGCGGCACCAACGGTCTGATGGGCGCGGTCGCACAAGGCGTGATGGATCGCGGGGGGTCGGTGATGGGAATCATCCCCGAATTTCTGATGTCGAAGGAAGCCACGGAAAAGGCGCTTGGCCGCCTTGATGAGTTGGTTGTCACCGAAGACATGCATGAACGCAAACACCGCATGTTCGAAGAAGCCGATGCATTCGTCACGCTTCCCGGCGGCATCGGCACTTTGGAAGAGGTGATTGAGATCATGACGTGGGCTCAATTGGGTCGCCATGACAAGCCGATCGTACTCGCCAATTTTGCCGGCTTCTGGGATCCGCTCATCGCGCTACTCGACCATATGCGCAGTTCGGAATTCATCCATACCGGGCACCGAGTCCAGCCGCTCGTTATCAACGAGGTTGAGGACATTGTGCCGAGCATTCTGGAAGCAACGCTCGCAGCCTCGTCTGCCGGCGATGAGGCCGTGATCGAAAAGCTGTAATCGGCGGCGCGCCGCGCTAGCCGGCCTTGCGCTCGCGTAAGAGGCTCCACGTGTAGACGATCAAGGCAGCCCAGATGAAGCAGAAGGCGATCAATTGCCAGATGCCGAACGGTTCATCAAACACAAAGACGGCAATCAGAAAGATCATCGTCGGCGCCAGATATTGCATCACGCCTACCGTCGTGTAGCGCAACAGACGGGCGCCGTTGGCGTAAAGGATCAGGGGAATGGCAGTAACAGGTCCTGCCGCTAGCAAGAGCAGAATGTCCGTCCAACCCGTCGGGCCCAAATGGCCTTGGCCGCTGAGGATCAGCCAGCCGACAATTGGCAGGGCGACAATAGACAGCAGGATCACTTCGAGCGTGAAACCTTCGGCGGCGCCGAGCGTCATCGTCTTTCGGAAATAGCCATAAAACCCGAACGAAAACGCCAAGGCCAACGATATCCATGGCAGCCCACCTGCCCTGACGGTCAGGATCGTGACGGCAACCGTTGCCAGCGCGATGGCGACGGTCTGATAGCGGTTCAACCGTTCGCCCAAAAGGACAGCCCCCAGGACCACATTGACCAGCGGGTTGATGTAATAGCCGAGCGCACCATCGACTGCCTGGTTTGAGGCAACAGCATAGACATAAACACCCCAATTGATCGAAATCAGCACGGCGGTGAGCGCGGCATTGGCGAGCAGTTTGGGGTTGCCGAGTGCCTCGCGCACAATGGTCACCTTGCCGATCATCACAAGGATGATCAGGCCTGCAGGCACCGACCAGACCACCCGGTGGGCGATAACTTCCCATACCGGGATATGCGCAACGGCCTTCAAATAGACCGGAAACAGGCCCCACAGGCCGAAAGCGGCCAATGCGTAAACAAAGCCGATAGCCGGTTCAGGCGCCGCGCCGGGGGCGGCCGTTTTATGATGGGGTGAAAGCGTGCGCATGGGTGACGCCTACACGGGCGCAACGCGCCGGGAAACCCGAAACTTGCTAGGGTTCAATCGGCAGGACTTTTAATGGGCCGGAAGCCTCTATTCTGCGGCGACCCGTGCACCCGCCTCGCCGCGGTTCTTCATCAGTTTGAAGGTGATGGAATCCATCAGGGCCTGAAACGATGCGTCTATGATGTTGTCGGAGACGCCCACCGTCCACCAGCGCGCGCCCGTGCCGTCGGTCGATTCAATCAGGACGCGGGTCACCGCTTCGGTGCCGCCATTCAAGATGCGGACCTTATAGTCGACCAGTTCAAGGTCGGCGATCTCACGCTGATATTTGCCGAGATCCTTGCGCAGCGCCTTATCAAGGGCGTTAACCGGGCCCTGCCCTTCGGCAACCGACATGTGTTCCTGCCCGTCCACGGTCACTTTGACCACAGCCTCTGACACATTGATCAGCTTACCAAAGGCGTTGTAGCGCCGTTCGACCGTTGCCCGAAAACTCTCCACCTTGAAGAATTCCGGCACGCCGCCAAGCATGGAACGCGCCAGCAGCTCGAAACTGGCATCAGCGCCTTCATAGGCGTAGCCGGATGCCTCGCGTTCCTTGACCAACGCGATCAGGCTTTCAAGGCGCGGATCGTTCTTGTTGACGGCGATCCCACGGCGCGACAGCGCGTCGATGAAATTGGATTTGCCGCCTTGGTCGGAGACCATCACATTGCGCATGTTGCCAACAGTTTCCGGCGGCACATGTTCATAGGTGTCAGGGTTCTTCATCAGCCCCGACGCGTGGATGCCGGCCTTGGTGGCAAAGGCAGAAGAACCAACAAAGGGCGCCTGTGCCTGCGGCGAGCGGTTGAGCAATTCATCAAAAGCGTGGCTCAGCCCGGTCAGGCCAGACAGATCCGTGATGCCGATCTCAAACCGGTCTTTCCATGGCGATTTAAGGCTCAGTGTCGCCATCAGCGTGACGAGATTGGCGTTACCGCACCGTTCACCGATGCCGTTTAGCGTGCCCTGCACATGGCGCACGCCTGCATCAATGGCGGTCAGTGAATTGGCAACAGCCTGTTCGGTATCATTATGGGCATGAATGCCGAGCCGGTCGCCGGGGATGCCGGCTTCAATCAGGTCGGCCACGGCGGCGCGAATGGTCTCTGGCTGCGTGCCGCCATTGGTGTCGCACAGGATGACCCAACGGGCGCCGCTTTCATAGGCCGCCTTTGCGCAACTCACCGCATAGTCGCGATTGGCCTGCCATCCGTCGAAGAAATGTTCGCAATCGACCATCGGTACTTTGCCGGCTTTTTCGGTGGCAATGACGCTGTCGCGGATCGACGCCAGATTCTCTTCCAGCGTGCAGCCGAGCGCGACTTCAACCTGAAAATCCCAAGCTTTAGCAACGAAACAAAGGGCATCGGAATTGCTGTTCAGCAATTCATTGAGCCCCGGATCGTTGGAGGCCGAGACACCGGCGCGCTTGGTCATGCCAAACGCCACGAATTGGGCCTGTTGCGTGCGCTTTTGCTTGAAGAAGGCAGTGTCAGTCGGATTGGCGCCCGGATAGCCGCCCTCGATCATGTCGATGCCGAATTCATCGAGCATGTTTGAAATCGTGATCTTGTCTTCGACCGAAAAATCAATGCCGGGCGTCTGCTGCCCATCGCGCAAGGTGGTATCAAACAGATAGATGCGTTCGCGCTTCTTCATGGCGCAATCCCGGTCCCGATCAAAAAACTCCCGCGTAGTAGAGCACAGCAATGGTTACTACAACCACAAGGATGCCTTTGGCCAGAAATCCATAGACCAACCAGCGGGGTATTGGTGCCGTTTTGTCTTGCTGTTCGTCGGTGCGCATCGCCGTCCCTTAAAAATGATCGTCGGTGAACCAGAATTCCGGCGGCCATTCCTCCGTGTCGCGGTCGGGATGCTGAAAGGAGCGGATTTTGGCGTTCCAATCGTCATTTTCCCGCTTGCGCTCAGGATCGGCGTCCGGGATTTCATGCAGCTGCGTTGCCGCGTCCAATCGGTCGTCAATATTTGCGTGATAGGCAATCTTGACAGCGCCGGGATCATCCAGCGAGCCGATGGCCACTTCAACCTGATCGCGGGTTTCCAGCGTCAACGGCGTGCCGCAATCGCTGCAGAAACCGCGTGTGCTCATGTTGGAAGACGCAAAAGCCCCGCGTTCACCCCGGGTCCATTCAAACCCCTCAACGAGCACCAATGGCAGAAAGATGTTGCCGGCCGCCTTCTGGCACATGCGGCAATGGCAAATGGAGGCCACGCCCAACGTCTCAAACCGGTAGCGCACCGCCCCGCATTGGCAGCCGCCTGTGTAATAACGCGTCATGCTTGCGTCCAATCTTCGACCTTAAGCCCTTCCACACGGCCAAACTCGACCGCGTTGCTCGTAACCAGCGTGGCATCGAGAGATGTCGCATGACCAGCGATCAGCGTGTCCATCGGCCCGATCGGCGTACCCGACTTCTCCAATTGATGCCGGATGTCAGCATAGGCCCGTGCTGCATCTTCACCAAAAGCAAGGATCGGGAACTGGCGCAACAAGCCCTCGACCAAGGCGGCAAGGCGTTCCGACCCGCGTTTTCGGACGCCAAATTGCAGTTCTGAAACGACGATCGAGCTCAAGCCGATGGCTCCTTTTGCCTCGCCAAGCGTGCGGGACGCCACCGGCCCTGATGGGAACCGGATGATGTGAGAAGCGGCGTTCGTATCGAGCAAATAGGCCGTGGTCACAGCTCAACTTCTTCGGCCGGCAGCAAACCCTTGTCGACATCGGGAAACTCTTCGTCCCATGGCTCGATGGTCTCCAGCCATTGTTTCAACGATGGCTGCTTTTCGACAGGCTCAATAATCAAGGCGTCACCCTGTTTGCGCAGCGTTACCTCATCGCCGTCAAAGTCCAGATCGACGGGAATGCGAACAGCACGGTTCCGGCCGTTCTTAAAAAGCCGTGCGCGTCGTATCGCTCCCATTGGCACCTCCTGATCTGGCATATGCCTTAACATATGCCAAAACGGGCCTGAATTCAATGTGCGCTAACGCACCGCATTGGCAGTCGCGTGTGTAGGAAATGCCTGTGCTCATCTTACTGGTCCCGTCAGTGTCGCTAAACGTGCAAGCACTTCATCAATGATCATTGTGCCCACTCGTTCACCAGACGCGCGTATGTGCCGCGCGTCAACATCAAGCGCCCAGATTTGGTCGACGAGGACGGCGCCGGTGATGATGTCGCTGGGCGGCAAGGCGACTTTCCACGGCCAAGGCGCCAAATTGCTGGTGATGGGGCAAGCCAGGACACAGCGCGCCTGGGCATTGTAAGCGCCTGGCGAGACGATAAAAGCCGGGCGGTGGCCGGCCTGTTCGCTGCCCCTTTGCGGTGAAAAGTTCACCCAAACCAAGTCGCCACGTTCTAGTGTTTCGGCCATTCTTCGCCGACCGGTTCATCATCTTCTATCGCTGGCCGCTCACACGCGCGTGCCTCTTCCAGCAACTGGGACAGCGCATATTTTGGCGCCCGCCGGGTCACCACAAGCGCATCTTTGTCGATGGTGATTTCCACCTGCTCGCCCTCTTCCAGACCGAGCGCTTCGACCGCAGACTTAGGCAGCCGGATCGCCGCCGATCCGCCCCAATTGCCGACTTTCGAT
>JBCCRB010000104.1:0-8036 GCA_039208465.1 Pseudomonadota bacterium | reverse complement strand
GAGGAAGCCGCGCCTATTCCGGGCTATCTGATGGTTGCTTCACGCCCCGATTAGCCGCCCGCGGATCATCTCGCGCTTGGTGCCGTGCCCGGCGATCTTTTCAACGGAAAAACCGGCGCCTTGCAAATTGCGGCGCACCCATCCAGCCGCCGTGTATGTCGCGAAGGTGCCACCGGGCGCCGTATGATCGGCCACCGCTTGCATCAAAACATCGGACCACATGGCTTCGTTTTTCGCAGGCGCGAACCCGTCAAGATACCAGGCATCGGCCCGCCCTTCCCACGTGCTCAACCGCTTCAGCGCATCGCCCACATGAACCGTGCATTGGGTCTGATCATCGAGTTGAAAATGATTGATGCCAGGCTGCACGCTCGTCCAGCCGGGCACAAAGGTCTCACAAAGCGGCAATAAATCCGGCCAGCGGCTGATCGCCTGGCGCATCGCATCGCCCGGCATCGGATAGGCTTCAAACGACACGAAAGTCAGGCGCTGTCCGGCCTGTCGATGCGCGATCCATTGGCGCCAGGTTTCAAACAGGTTCAAACCCGTCCCGAAGCCGAGCTCGCCAATTGTGAAATCGCCGCCTTTAGCCCAGCGTGCCGGCAGGTCGTTTTGTGCCAGGAAAACATAGGCTGTTTCGGCCCGCCCGTCCTGGCGTGCATAAAAATGGTCGCCAAACAGGGTCGAAAACGGCATATCGCCATCGATCCACATCAGTTCTTCGGACTTGTCTTCGCCCATGGTCTCCAACGCCGCCAATTCAAAACCCGATCTGACCATTATCGGCGGCGGCATTGTGGGCTTGTGGAGCGCCCGCATCGCCGCCCGCCAGGGCCTGTCGGTGCATCTGGTGGAAAAGCGCACTTTGGGCGCCGGCGCAAGCGGCGGCATGCTTGGCGCGCTGATGCCGCACCATCCGGGCGGCTGGTCTGCGAAAAAGCAATTCCAGCTCGACGGCTTGCTGGCCCTGCCAGGCTTGGTGACAGAGCTGGAAGATGAGACCAGCATTGACTGCGGTTATGGGCGTGTCGGACGCATTCAACCGATCGGCCACGCCCAAAAGCGCCAGCAGAGCGCTGTGTGGGTCGATGGCGCGCAAGATAACTGGCCTGCCGAGGTCCACTGGACCATCACGGACGACCATCCCGCACCGGGGTGGGCTGATGAGATCGCGCAACATGGCTGGAACTGTGACAGCCTGTCAGCACGCATCAATCCGCGCGCGCTCATCGCCGCGCTCAGCAAGTCGGTGCGTGCCGATCCCGCCATCACAGCGACCGAAGGCCAAGCGGTCGACGCCTTGCCGGAAACCGCACCGACAATCATCGCCGCGGGCTTGGGCAGCTTTGCACTTATCAACCCGCAAGCACCGGAAACCGTCGGCAAAGGGGTAAAAGGCCAAGGCGCCCTGCTCCGGCCCAATCAGACGATCGAGACCGACCAGCCGATCATTTACGACAATGGCACCTATGTCATTGCGCACGCCGATGGCACCGTGGCGGTCGGCTCCACGTCGGAAAACAGCTATGCTGACCCCACGAGCACCGATGAAAAGCTTGACGCAATCATCGAGGATGCACGGCGCATTTGCCCGCATCTAAGGCACGCAGATGTCATTGAAAGGTGGGCCGACGTGCGACCGAAAGCCGGCAAGCCCGATCCGATGCTTGGCCCCCTGCCCGGCCAGGACAACATCATTGTCGCGACCGGCGGCTTCAAGATCAGCTTCGCCATCGCCCATCTGATGGGGCAAGCCGCCGTCAATATGGCGACCGGCCAGCCAGCGCCTGTACCGGAGGCTTTTTTGCCAGCGACGCGCTTAACCTAACCGGCGACAGATCACCCGTTCCACAACTCGGTATCGGGATAAAATTGCGACCAGGCAAACCAGAAGGCCTGATGACTGCCCAGATCATTGCCCTCGGCGTCAACGGCCTTGATCCCGCCGGCTGCCAGTTCCAGACGGACATTTTCAAAGCTGATTTCCTCGCCATTGCGGAGCGCCAAGAGCGCAGCACTGCGTTGGAAAGCGACAGGCGTTCCCGACGCTGTGGTCACACCGATAATGTCTTCCTGGACAGGCAGACGGGGATCCACATCGCCGATCGGAAAGATCGGACCATTGGCATCTCGGCCATTGCGGAAATCGAAATCACGGCCAAGCGCCAACGCTTCAACCAGCACGGTTGTGTTGGGGTGCGTACGCTTCCAAGTACCCCAATCGGTTGTGACAACGGTCGCTTGCTGCAGCTTGATCCCCTTTTCAGCCAGCGGTCCGGTGACAGCCGTGCCAAGGAACGTGTCGAAGACCGAGCGCGTTTCAATATCATACATCACTTTATTGGAACGGATCAGCAGGCCGGATGTGCGCAGCACCGGTCGCTCGACACCATCGGGCATATTGTCGGTAAAATAGGCCTGCGCCGAGCCGCACAGCGTGCAATAGGGAATGCCGAGATCGCGGCCACCGAGCGTATCATTGACCATTTCGCGCACTTCCATGATCCGGCGCGGATAGGCGCGGGCTTCGCCGTTGATCTCGATCCCGAAGACGACATCATCATCTTCGAGCCAGGTTGCTTCATCAGCACTGCTTACTTCGGGGTTGTCAGCGGCCGGAATACAATTGCAGGCCTCGTCGGTCGTATCATAAGCGCGGTCGTCAATCAGCACGCCGCCCCAGGACACATGACGCCAATCAATGTCACCCTCGACAAAGATATCGCCCCAGCCGGGCACAACGCTTGTGAAAATATCGCGCTTGGCGGCCAGATAGTCCGGCGGTTCCGGAATATCCCAGGCAATCAGATGATCGGTGATGATGCCCCAATGGTTTTCGCGCGGTGGCTCAATACCCAGCACTTCAGCGGCTGCATTGCCGAGGATCACCCGCAATTGCGGCCCTGTCGCAAAGCGCATCAGATCGGCGATGATCCAGGCCACGCGCGGATCGCCGGACTTTGAAATCTCTTCCACCGCCAACACCTGGTCGCGGCCCCAAGTCGATTGCGTGGCTGGATTGATCAGCCCGACCTGGACGGCACGCGCCAATTCTTCCGATAGCGCGCCTTCTGGCACCGCAGGCGGCTCACCAAACTGTTTGATCACATAGGGGGCGAGCGTTTGCGCGTCTTGAGCGTGGGCGACAGCCCCGCCGAACAGGACGAAGGATGTGGAGAGAGCCAGCGCAATGGCCCGCCCTTTTTGTCGGATCGAAAATGCCATGGCGGTGCAGCCTCCCAGCGATAAGCGGTTTACCTCGCCGACACACTCGCCCTGAACCAATCAATTGGCCATTCACAACCCATCAGCTTTTAGTGATCAGCGAACCCGTGACGCGGAGCCTCCGGTTACTTGAAGACATGCTCCAACTGCGCCCGCAGCACATTCTTCTGCACCTT
Source organism: Pseudomonadota bacterium (assembly GCA_039208465.1). Taxonomy (GTDB): domain Bacteria; phylum Pseudomonadota; class Alphaproteobacteria; order Rhizobiales; family Rhizobiaceae; genus JBCBDX01. The sequence goes on along the minus strand of JBCCRB010000104.1, from coordinate 4,635 downwards.
GCCCATCGTATTACGCGGCAATTCGTCAACAATTGCGATGTGCTTGGGCTGCTTGAACCGGGCGATCTTCGGCTTGATGTTTTCCAGCGTCGCATCGGCATCAAAGCCCTGCCCATTGGCAACAATGACCGCGACAACACCTTCACCAAAATCGGGATGCGGCACGCCCACCACCGCCGATTCCAACACGCCGGGCTGTTCGTCGAGCAGCAGCTCAACTTCCTTCGGGTAGATATTGTATCCGCCGGAAATGATCAGATCTTTGGCCCGTCCAACAATGTGGACGTAGCCGTCGGCATCAATTTTGCCGAGATCACCGGTGATGAAATAGCCATCGGCGCGGAACTCCTCCGCCGTCTTCTCCGGCATATTCCAATAGCCAGCAAAGACATTGGCGCCCTTGACCTCGATAACCCCGATATCCCCCTGCGGCACTTGCCTGCCGCTATCAGGATCAGCAATACGAAGTGACGTGCCAGGCAAAGGAAAGCCAACCGTGCCCGCCCGCCGCTCGCCATCATAGGGGTTTGACGTGTTCATATTGGTTTCGGTCATGCCGTAGCGCTCCAGGATACGCTTGCCGGTGCGCTCTTCAAACTGCACATGCGTTTCGGCCAAAAGCGGCGCACTGCCTGAAACGAACAGGCGCATATGCGCGACCAGGTCCGGCGTGAATCGATCATCACTCAGCAGGCGCGTATAAAAGGTGGGCACGCCCATCATCGCCGTCGATTGCGGCAGCAGCCCAATCACGTCGCCCAGATTAAAACCCGGCAAAAATTGCATGGATGCCCCGGATTTCATCACCACATTAAGCGCCACAAACAGCCCGTGCGTATGGAAGATCGGCAGCGCATGCAGCAGCACATCATCGGCCGAAAAGCGCCACAGCTCTGCAAGCACATTGGCATTTGACAGCAGATTCTCATGGCTCAGCATCGCGCCCTTGGAACGCCCGGTCGTGCCCGATGTATAGAGGATAGCGGCCAGATCATCCGGCCCACGCGCAATATTATCGAATTCGGCGCGCATCGTCTTGGCAAGCTCGATCAGGGAGCCCGCCCCGGCGCCCTCGGCTGAAACGCCCAGCGTTTCCAGGAGCGCACCGGCACCTTCTGCAACGCCCGCCAGATCATCGGCTTTTTCGGGCGCGCAGACAAAAAGCGCGGCCCCGGCATCCTTGACGAAATAGTCGATTTCGTCCGGCGTATAGGCGGTGTTCAGCGGCAGAAAAACGGCCCCGGCCCGCACACACGCAAGGTAGAGCAACGCCGCCTCAATGCATTTGGGCACTTGCACAGCAACCCGGTCACCCGGCACCACACCACAGTCAACGAGCGCGTGTGCCAGGCGACCCGAAAGCGCAATCGCTGCCTCGTGCGTGTAACGTCGGCCATCTTTCAAAAGGGCGAAGTCGGACGACAAGGTCGCTTCCCCCAGCAGCCCATCAAACAAATGATTGTTCATCCTAAGCAACCACGCTCTTTTCTAATTCAGGGAAAGCGACAGGACCATCGGCGAGCGCGCGAACGGTTCGTGACACCGCAACGGACCGCGTCGAGGCGTAAGCGTCATGGCGGTCCTCAACCAGCGGCAGATCATAGTGATAATTGACCATCATGCCGAACGACTGACCAATGCCTTTTTCCGACAGATCGGCCATCGGCAAAATATTGGACAGCGCTGCACCATTGTTCAGATGGAACCGGGCAACCGGATCCAAAGGCAAGCCGTCGGATCGTTTTCCCCCAACAAGGTAGCGCGCACACAAAGCACTGAGCGCCCCCTGCCAACCATTGATCGCTGACGCATCGCCATCCCGGACAAATTTCGTTCTTGCCATATGCAAAGCATCCACTTGTTGCGTGGTCAGCCCCGCAGCGTCACCTTGCAGCCAACGCGTAAAGCCGGGCACCGGCGACAGGGTCATGAAGTTCGTCAAATTCGGCAGTTCCAACGCCAACTCGGCGACCACCTGCTTGATCAGCGAATTGCCGAACGAGATGCCACGCAGCCCATGCTGGCAATTGGAGATGGAATAGAAGATCGCCATATCGGCGCGTTCACTATCAATCGGCGCTCGATCTTCCCGGAGCAATGCCTGGATCGAAGTCGGCGCCCCGTCACATAAGGCCACTTCAACAAACACCAGCGGTTCATGCGGCATGGCCGGATGAAAAAACGCAAAGCATCGCCTATCTTCCGGTTGTATTCTGCGCTTTAAATCATCCCAATCATTGATGGCGTGAACGGCTTCATACTGGATGATTTTTGCCAGCACACTGGCCGGCGACTCCCACGAGACCCGCTGGCGCACCAAAAACCCTGGATTGAACCAACTGGCAAACAAGTGCGCAAAATCGAGATCGACCCGTTTTAGCGCCTCGTCATCGCCCATCATGGCCAGCAAATCCTCGCGCATTTCAACAAGCGCGCGCGTCCCATTGGGCACATGGTTCAATCGCCGGAAAATGCTTTGCCGCGCCGGTTCTGCCGCCTCCATCAGGTCGCGAAAAATATCGACTTGGCCGGTCTGGCCATAGGCCTCCGCTAAGTCACGCACCCGGTCGGTATCAATATCCATATCGCTGGCCAGGAAATGGAAAAACGCCCGCTTTTCATCATCATGTAGACCCAGATATTTCGTCAGGATCGTCGCGCCGAGCCGTTTGATTGCGTTCTCGCCCGTCGTTGTGCGCAGCGCCGCACATAGGTCGATGATCGACCGGTCGTCAGCAGCGCCGCTGAACCGTGCACGGCGATCCATCAAAGAAGCAATCAGGTCCTGCAGAAAGCTCGTGCCCATCATGACCGGTCACCCAATGGAGACACGCTGCGAAGAAAGAGCCAGCGAAAACGAAAGCGCACCTTCGTTCACCAGCCATTTGCGTATTGTGTAGCTGCGCGCGCCTTTGGCGTGCATCGGATCGCCATCAGCGATGGCTTTCGCAGCTTCCAGAGAATCAGCCCGGTAGACAATCATCCCAACGCCTTCCATCTGCGCGCCGGTCTCATCTGACATAGGGCCTGCCAGAAACAACTGGCCCCGGCCCTCCACCTCTTTTTGGTAGGCCAGATGGTCCGGCAGCACCGCTTGGAGGGCTTCTGGCGCCGCAACCGGTGTGGAATGAACGACATAGAGTTCCATCGCCAGCGCACCGCGCTCTTTTGCTTTGGCCTTGTACTCTTCCCAAGCGGGCATGGACGTGCCCTCCCTTTGCAATCTTTTCCCTGAGGATAGCCCATCCGAACGAAAAAGAAAATATCGATATTTATTGACCAATACCAAAAAATGTGGGTATTTTCGAAAATCAGAACGCGCGGAGGCTTTCAACATATGGGTGAAATGAGCACAGAAATGCAGCGACAGGCCGCACAGGCGGACGTCAAGGCATTGCGCGCGGAGATCACGTCCTTGGATCAACCGGCGATTGACCTCATCCTCACCCGTGCACGCTCGCATTACGCTTGGACTGACAAACCGGTCACCGAAGAGCAAATTCATCGCATGTACGAGATCGTTAAATTCGGCTCGACAAGCATGAACTCGTGCCCGGCCCGTTTTGTCTGGATCCGCACACAGGAAGGCCGGGACCGGCTGGCCAAAGCGCTCAAACCGAAGAACGTACCCAAGGTGATGGGCGCGCCCCTTACCGTAATTGTCGCCTGGGACACCGAGTTCTGGACCCAATTGCCCAAACTGTTCCCGCACGAGGATCGCCGGCCGCTGTTTGAAGGCAAGGAGGCTTTTGCGCACGATACCGCCTACCGCAATTCGACCCTGCAAGGCGCCTATCTGATGATCGCCGCGCGCGCGATCGGCCTCGATGTTGGCGCGATGTCCGGCTTCTCCAACGCAGCGGTGGATGAAGAGTTCTTTGCCGGCACAACGCTCAAATCCAACTTTTTGATCAATATCGGCTATGCCGATGAAACCGCCCTCTTCCAACGCTTACCGCGCTTTGATTTCGATGAGGTGTGCAGCTTTGCGTAAATTGGCGGGCATAGGATGGTGACGATGGCGGCCACGCAAAAAACGAGCGTCAAGCTGCGGGTAGCAGCCCATTGCCCGTCCCATTCGCTCAGCGAGATCGCGGTGCGCGACACCGGTTTCAAGATTGATGAACCTGTTGAGCGTGGCGGCACCAATCTCGGCCCCACCCCCACCGATACAGCGCTTGCGGCGCTTGCCGGCTGCACCAACGTCATTGCGCACAAATGCGCCAAATCGCTTGGAATGGAGATTGGACACCTCAACGTGTCAATTGTGTGTGACTTTGATCGCCGCGGTGTTACGTTGAGTAAGGAGGTTGATGTGCCGTTTAAACGGATCTCGCTGAAAGTGGAGACGTCCGAACGGGTAGACGACGATGATTTGGGGCGCTTGGCGGACGAAGTGGCAAAATACTGCCCCTTGTCGAAGCTTTTTAAAGAGGCTGGCACGGAAATCCTCGAGGAGTGGATTTCAGCACCGGCTTGAACACGGTTCTCATTGGTAATCTGGGAGGAATAGATGCCAACAATCAAAGCATATGCAAAAAATGCGGCGCTTGCCGTCGCCCTGTCGACAACGGCCATGGTCGGGGTTTCTGTGCCGGCCGCGACAGCCGCTGAATCGATCAACATGATCGCGAT
>JBCCRB010000103.1:0-8036 GCA_039208465.1 Pseudomonadota bacterium | reverse complement strand
GGATTGATGAAGCGCTCAGACCAACGCTATCTGATGCCAAAGACAGGCTTGATTATCTCGACGCGCATGGCAATAGCGACCACGCATTTGACTGGTCGCATCTGCCGCATGTGAAGCTGTGGCAAGAAAAGCGCTGCGGATAATTGGTTCGACGACGGGATTGAACAGAGATGGCAACGATCAAAGTTGATGGCAAGGAAATCGAGGTTCCGGACCACTACACGATCCTTCAGGCGTGTGAGGAAGCGGGCGCCGAAATTCCGCGCTTCTGCTTTCACGAGCGTCTGTCTATCGCCGGCAATTGCCGCATGTGCCTGGTAGAAGTCAAAGGCGGCCCGCCAAAGCCCGCCGCTTCTTGCGCCATGGGCGTAAAAGATCTGCGGCCCGGCCCGGAAGGCCAGCCGCCGGAAGTCTTCACCAACACGCCGATGGTCAAAAAGGCGCGCGAAGGCGTGATGGAATTTCTGCTGATCAACCATCCGCTCGATTGCCCGATTTGCGACCAGGGCGGTGAGTGCGATCTGCAGGACCAGGCGATGGCCTACGGGATCGATTCCTCGCGCTACCAGGAAAACAAGCGCGCCGTTGAAGACAAATATATCGGCCCGCTCGTCAAAACCATCATGACGCGGTGCATCCACTGCACCCGCTGTGTGCGCTTTACCACCGAGATTGCCGGCATTTCTGAACTCGGCCTGATCGGGCGCGGCGAGGATGCCGAGATTACAACCTATCTCGAACAGGCCATGACGTCCGAATTGCAGGGCAATGTGATCGATCTTTGCCCGGTCGGCGCACTGACCTCGCGCCCCTACGCCTTCCAGGCACGCCCATGGGAGCTGACCAAGACCGAGAGCATCGATGTGATGGATGCGGTTGGCTCGGCGATCCGCGTTGATACGCGTGGCCGCGAAGTCATGCGGATCATGCCGCGCATCAATGAAGATGTGAACGAGGAATGGATTTCCGACAAGACGCGCTTCATCTGGGACGGCCTGCGCACGCAGCGGCTCGACCGGCCCTACATGAAGGACGCGTCCGGCAAATTACGTCCCGCTTCCTGGCATGAGGCGTTCCAGGGCGTCAAAGCAGCAATCGACGGTGTGGCCGCTGACAAGATCGGCGCCATTGCCGGCGATCTGGCGGGCGCAGAAGAAATGTTTGCGCTCAAGCAACTGATGGCAAAGCTTGGCGCTACTAGTGTCGATTGCCGTCAGGATGGCGCCAAGCTCGACCCGGCGCACAGGCGCGCTTCCTATATCATCAACCCCGGTAACAACCGGATTGATGAGGCGGACGCGATCCTGATCATAGGCGCAAATCCGCGCTTTGAAGCCTCCGTATTGAACGCACGCATTCGCCGCGCCTGGCGCGCCAGCGAATTGCCGATCGCGGCAATCGGCGACGATCTTGGCGATCTGCGTTACGATTATGAATTCCTTGGCAGCGGACCCGAAACGCTGACCGGGCTGCTTGATGGCAAGGTCAAATTCGCCGCCAAGCTGAAAAAAGCCAAGAAGCCATTGATCATTGTCGGGCAGGGCGCTTTGGCGCGCACTGATGGCGCCGGTGTTTTGGCAAATGCGGCCAAGATTGCTGATAAGGTCGGCGCTTTGACGAAAGACTGGAACGGCTTTGCGGTGCTGCACAGCGCGGCATCACGCGTCGCTGGCCTAGATATCGGCTTTGTGCCGGGTGAGGGCGGCATGGACGCGGCTAAAATGGTCGCGGACGCCGATGTCCTGTTCCTGCTCGGCGCCGATGAACTGCCGCTCGACAAGCGCAAAGCCGGCGCGAAAACGATTTACATCGGCACACATGGCGATGTTGGCGCACATCATGCGGACATCATCTTGCCGGCCAGCGCATACACCGAAAAATCGGCGACCTATGTGAACACGGAAGGCCGCGTGCAAATGACCGCCCGCGCTGCCTTTGCACCGGGAGAGGCCAAGGAAGACTGGGCCATCCTGCGCGCCCTGTCGGACGTCATCGGTCACAAACTGCCCTATGATTCGCTGTCGGCGCTGCGCGCGCAAATGTATGAAGCGGCGCCGCATCTGGCCGCCATCGACGAGATCGACAGCGCCGACCCAGCAGACATCAAGGCGCTTGCCGGCAAGGCTGGCAAAATGAACAAGGCAGCCTTCCGGTCCTCCGTGTCAGATTTCTATCTGACCAACCCGATCGCGCGCGCCTCCAAGGTCATGGCCGAGTGCTCGCAGCTCGCCAAGGACCGCAAAGTGCCGCAGGCGGCTGAATAGGAAGGCAAGGCAGCATGTTCGAAACAATCATCTGGCCGGGCTTTCTGATCGTCGCGCACTCGCTGGTGCTGCTCGTGGCACTGCTTGTGTTCACCGCATTCATTCTTTATGCCGACCGCAAGATCTGGGCCGCCGTCATGAGCCGGCGCGGCCCCAACGTTGTCGGGCCTTTTGGCTTGCTCCAATCCTTTGCCGATCTGCTGAAATTCGTCATCAAGGAGCCGATTGTGCCGTCGGGCGCATCGAAAGGCATCTTCTTGCTGGCGCCGCTGATTTCAGCGGTTTTGGCGCTCGCCGCCTGGGCGGTCATCCCGGTTGCCGAAGGCTGGGCCGTCGCAACGATCAATGTGGGCATTCTCTACGTCTTCGCCATCTCCTCACTGGAGGTCTATGGCGTGATCATGGCCGGCTGGGCCTCCAACTCGAAATATCCGTTCCTCGGCGCACTGCGTTCGGCCGCGCAGATGGTTTCCTATGAGGTATCCATCGGCTTCGTGATCGTCACCGTACTGCTGCTGGTCGGCTCACTGTCTCTGACAGAAATCGTGCTGGCACAGCGCGATGGTATCGGCACCTGGCTTGGCCTGCCCAACAGTTTCCTGGACTGGCACTGGCTCGGCCTGTTCCCAATGTTCGTGATCTTTTTCATCTCGGCATTGGCGGAGACCAACCGCCCGCCGTTCGATCTGGTCGAGGCGGAATCCGAACTCGTCGCCGGTCACATGATTGAATATTCCTCCACTCCCTACATGATGTTCATGCTGGGCGAATATATCGCGATCCTGTTGATGTGTGCGCTCACCGTGATCCTGTTCATGGGCGGATGGCTGCCACCGTTTGATTTTGCGCCCTTTACCTGGGTGCCGGGCGTCTTCTGGTTCGTCTTCAAACTGTGCCTGGTCTTCTTCATGTTCTCGATCGTCAAGACGATCGTCCCGCGCTACCGCTATGACCAGCTGATGCGCCTGGGCTGGAAGGTATTTTTGCCGATTTCACTCTTCATGGTCGTGGCAACGGCCGCATTCCTGAAACTAACAGGTTGGGCCTGAGATGATGCGGCTTTTGTTGGTTCTGGTGATGCTAAGCGGCCTAGTCTGTTTGATTGCGATAAGATTTGAGCATATCGTTGCAGAGCCATTCTCCGTGATGATCTACGCATTGATTGGGTTGGCCATAGGCGCTGTTGCAGGCGCTTTGACTTATTTCGCCAACACGTGGCTGTCTGAGAACTTTCCTGGGCATTTTCCCCTAGACCCAGTGTTCGGTATCGATAGGCACCAGTTCTTGAGGGATGTATCTTTCGTCGTTGCACCGATAGGCGGCGCTATGTCTGGGGTCGTCACGTTTGGATTTCGAGCCGGAGTACAACCATGAGCACGATTGCACAGGCTGCCAAATCACTACTGCTATGGGAATTTGTCGTCGCCTTCGGGCTGGCGATGCGGCGCTTCTTTGCGCCCAAAGCAACGCTGAACTACCCGCATGAAAAGGGCAAATTGTCTCCGCGTTTTCGCGGCGAACATGCGCTGCGCCGTTATCCCAATGGCGAAGAGCGCTGCATTGCCTGCAAATTGTGTGAGGCGATCTGCCCGGCACAGGCCATCACCATTGAGGCGGGACCACGCCGCAATGACGGCACCCGCCGCACGGTGCGCTACGATATCGACATGGTCAAATGCATCTATTGCGGCTTTTGCCAGGAGGCTTGCCCGGTCGATGCGATCGTCGAAGGACCGAATTTCGAGTTCGCCACTGAGACGCGTGAAGAACTCTACTATGACAAGGATAAACTACTCGCCAACGGGGACCGGTGGGAGCGTGAAATTGCGCGCAATATTGCTCTCGATTCGCCCTATCGTTGAGCCCAAAGAGGCATTGGACATCGCGCGGCATCGGGGTATGGCAGCGCGCAACATGAAAACCGGTGTGGGCTCAGCCAAACCGTATAAAAGGATCGGGACAAGATGCTGTTGACCGGAATAGGCGCGGCCTTCTTCTATATGTTTGCGTTCATCGCTGTCGCCAGCGCGGTCATGGTTGTCGTGTCGCGCAACCCGGTGCATTCGGTGCTCTATCTGATCCTGACCTTCTTTAACGGTGCGGCCCTGTTCCTGCTAACAGGAGCCGAATTCCTCGGCATGATCCTGCTGGTGGTCTATGTCGGCGCGGTTGCGGTGCTGTTCCTGTTCGTGGTCATGATGCTCGACATCGACTTTGCCTCCATGAAGCGCGGCATGCTCGACTATGCGCCCATCGGCATGCTCGTCGGCATTGTATTGGCGATGGAAATCCTGATCGTCGTTGGTGGCACAATCCTCAATGTCGAGGTGCCCGAAAATGTGGCCCTGCCGACGCCGGATCCGGCAACGCGTGAAAACACCGCCGCGCTCGGCGATATTCTCTATACCGACTATGTCTTCTTCTTCCAGATCGCGGGTCTTGTTCTGCTGGTGGCAATGATCGGCGCGATCGTGCTGACCTTGCGGCCGCCCAAGCCAGGCGTGAAGCGCCAGGACATGGGCGCCCAAGTGCGCCGCACGCCGGAAGAATCGATGGAACTTGTCGATGTTGAGTCAGGGAAGGGCATCTGACCATGACTGTGACCATCGCCCATTATCTGACGGTTTCCGGCCTGCTCTTTGTGATCGGCATTTTCGGGATATTCCTGAACCGGAAAAACGTCATCGTTATTCTGATGAGCATCGAGCTCATCCTTCTGGCTGTGAATCTCAACTTCATTGCCTTTTCCGCACATCTCCAGGATCTGGTCGGGCAGATCTTTGCGCTCTTTGTCCTCACCGTTGCGGCGGCTGAGGCGGCCATTGGCCTGGCGATCCTGGTTGTCTTCTATCGAAACCGTGGCTCCATCGCGGTTGAAGACGTCAACATGATGAAAGGCTGATCGGGGTTCGGGACATGTATCATCTGATCGTATTCCTTCCGCTGCTCGGCGCCTTGATCGCCGGTTTTGGTGGCCGGTTTATTGGCGCCAAAGCGAGCGAATACATCACATCGGGTATCCTGGTGTTCTGCGCGATCCTGTCATGGATCGCCTTCTTTCAGGTTGGCTTTTCAGAAGTTGAGCCGCGCACGGTGCAAGTCTTGCGCTGGATCCAGTCCGGCAGCCTTGATGTATCCTGGGCGTTCCGCATCGACACGCTGACGGTCGTCATGCTCGTCGTGGTCAACACCGTGTCCGCGCTCGTCCATATCTATTCGATCGGCTACATGCACCATGATCCGCATCGGCCGCGTTTCTTTGCCTATTTGTCCTTCTTCACCTTCTCCATGCTGATGCTGGTGACGTCTGACAATCTGGTTCAGATGTTCTTCGGCTGGGAAGGAGTGGGCGTCGCGTCCTATCTGCTGATCGGTTTTTGGTACAAAAAAGCCTCGGCCAACAACGCCGCCATGAAGGCTTTCATCGTCAACCGTGTGGGTGACTTTGGCTTTGCGCTCGGCATTTTCGGCGTGTTTGTCTTGTTTGGCTCGGTCAATTTCGACACGATCTTTGCAAACGCCGCGCAATTTGCGCCCGTTGACATGATGCACACCGCGGCAACGGCGACCGCCGAAGCCGGTAGTGCCGCAGCAGCCGGCGCGGCCGATGAGATCATCTGGAACTTCCTTGGCTATGATGTGACCCGCGGCGGGGCGCTGACGATTGTCTGCCTGCTCCTGTTCATGGGCGCGATGGGCAAGTCAGCGCAATTCCTGCTGCACACATGGCTGCCCGACGCGATGGAAGGCCCGACACCGGTTTCTGCGCTGATCCACGCCGCAACCATGGTCACCGCCGGCGTCTTCATGGTCGCGCGCATGTCGCCAATCTTTGAATTGTCGGTCGATGCACTGACCATCGTGACGATTGTCGGCGCGATCACCGCCTTCTTCGCCGCGACGGTCGGCCTTGTCCAAAATGACATTAAGCGCGTGATTGCCTACTCAACCTGTTCGCAGCTCGGCTACATGTTCGTTGCGCTCGGCATCGGCGCCTATGGCGCGGCGATCTTCCATCTGTTCACGCACGCCTTCTTCAAGGCGCTGCTGTTCCTGGGCGCCGGCTCGGTCATCCACGCCGTCAGCGACGAGCAGGACATGCGCAAGATGGGCGGGCTACGCACCCATATCCCGATTACCTATTGGATGATGATCATCGGCACCGTCGCGCTGACAGGCCTCGGCATCCCCGGTACGGTCATCGGCACTGCCGGCTTCTTCTCCAAGGATGCGATCATTGAAAGCGCGTTCGTGGCCACCAATCCGGCCGCCGGCTTTGCCTTTGTCACTTTGGTGATCGCGGCTTTGTTCACGAGCTTCTATTCCTGGCGGCTGATTTTCATGACCTTCCACGGCCGCCCACGCGCGACCGCCGATGTCATGTCGCACATCCATGAATCACCGCCAGTCATGCTGATCCCGCTCTATATCCTCGCCGCCGGCGCGCTGCTGGCCGGTGTGGTGTTCCATGAAGCCTTTGTCGGCCATGGGGAGCACCATCATGGCTGGTTCAACGATTTCTTCCGCACCGCGCTCTTTGTCGGGCCGGACAACAACATTCTCAATGAGTTTCACAAAGTGCCCTATTGGGTGAAGTGGTCGCCCTTCGTGGTGATGGCGATCGGCTTTGTGGCGGCCTGGTACATGTATATCCGCTCACCGGAAACGCCGGTCGCCTTGGCCAAGCGCAACAACCTTTTGTACAATTTCCTGCTCAACAAATGGTACATGGACGAGCTCTACGACTTCCTGTTCGTCAACCCGGCCAAACGCCTAGGCAGCTTCCTTTGGAAAATGGGTGACGGCTGGCTGATCGATGGGTTCGGGCCTGACGGCGTGGCATCGCGGGTGGCGGCCTTGACCGCCCGCGCGACCAAAATCCAGTCCGGCTATGTCTATCACTATGCCTTTGCTATGATGATTGGCGTTGCTGCGCTCGTCACATGGATCATGCTCGGAGGCGCAGTCGGATGACCGGCATTCCTATTCTATCGCTGATCACCTTCCTGCCGCTGGTCGGCCTGATCGTCCTGTTCTTCATCAATGAAGAAAGCGAGATGGGCCTAAAGAACATCCGGATGGTCGCACTGTTGACCACCGTGTTCACCTTCCTGGTCTCGCTGTCGATCTGGATCGGCTTTGATTATACCAATCCCGGCTTCCAATTCGTCGAAGAGGCGCAATGGCTTGGCGGCGGGTTGACCTATCGCATGGGCGTCGATGGCATCTCGATGCTGTTCGTTATTTTGACGACCTTCCTGATGCCGTTTTGTATTTTGGCGTCCTGGACGACGATCAACCACCGCGTCAAAGAATATATGATCGCCTTCCTGCTCTTAGAAACGCTGGTGATTGGCGTGTTCTGTGCGCTCGATATCGTGCTCTTCTATGTCTTCTTTGAAGCAGGGCTGGTGCCGATGTTCATCATCATCGGCGTGTGGGGCGGCGCGCGGCGGGTCTATGCCTCGTTCAAATTCTTCCTCTACACGCTGCTCGGCTCGGTGCTGATGCTGCTGGCCATCATGGCCATGTATTGGGAAGCCGGCACCACATCGATCCCCGATCTCCTGGCCTATGAGTTTTCGCCGGAAATGCAGTTCTGGCTGTGGCTGGCTTTCTTTGCTTCTTTTGCCGTCAAAATGCCGATGTGGCCGGTCCACACCTGGTTGCCCGATGCGCACGTGGAAGCACCGACCGCCGGGTCGGTCATCCTGGCCGGCATCCTGCTAAAGCTTGGCGGCTATGGCTTCATCCGCTTTTCACTTGGCATGT
>JBCCRB010000102.1:0-8057 GCA_039208465.1 Pseudomonadota bacterium | reverse complement strand
CCGCAGGGCCCAAATACCGGTCGCCGTTCCACCAATAGGACGGACAAGAAGTGGAACAACAAGCGCAAAGGATGCACTCATAAAGCCCGTCAAGCTTCTCTCGATCATCCTTTGATTGCTTCCATTCCTTTTCCGGCGCTGGCGTCGTCGTCTTCAGCCATGGCTCGATGGAACGGTGTTGTGCATAGAAATTGGTCAGGTCGGGCACCAAATCCTTCACAACGGGCATATGCGGTAGCGGATAGACTTTGACCGTACCATCAACCTCATCTGAACCCTTGGTACAGGCCAGCGTGTTGGTCCCGTCAATATTCATAGCACACGAGCCGCAAATGCCTTCGCGGCAAGACCGGCGCAGTGTCAGCGTCGGATCGACATTGTTTTTGATCCACAGCAGCGCATCAAGAACCATCGGACCGCAATCATCCATATCGACATAATAGGTGTCGATGGAGGGGTTCGCATTGTCATCCGGGTTCCAGCGGTAAACCCGGTATTCGCGGATGTTGGAGGCGCCTTCGGGCTTTGGCCATACCTTGCCCTCTTGCGGGCGCGAACCTTTTGGAAGTGTCAGTTCAGCCATCAATATACCCTTGCTTTTGGCGCAATTTTCTTCAGATCGATCCCCTCTTCCAGAAGCTCGGTGTGAACGGGACGGTAATCCATCGTTACACCGCCGGAATCAGACACCCATGACAGCGTGTGTTTGCGCCACTCATCATCATTACGCCCACCCAGGGGGCCGTCTTTGAAATCCTCACGCGCATGTGCACCGCGGCTCTCTTTGCGCGCTTCAGCGCCGTAAACCGTGGTGATCGCATTGGCCATCAGGTTTTCCAGTTCAAGCGTCTCTACCAGATCCGAGTTCCAAATCATCGACCGGTCGGACACCTTTACATCGGCCATAGATTGCCATGCGGCATCCATGCGGCGGCAGCCCTGCTCCAGGCTCTCCTGTGTACGGAAAACCGCCGCATCCTCCTGCATGATCTTTTGCATGTTGAGCCGCAATTCGGCTGTCGGTGAATGACCATTGGCGTGGCGCAGCCGGTCGAATCGCTCCATGATTTTGTCGCAGGACTGCTCATTTATTTCCGGGATCGGCGCATCGCGATCAATCACTTCACCGGCGCGGATCGCCGCGGCCCGTCCGAACACAACCAAATCGATTAGCGAGTTCGATCCAAGCCGGTTCGCACCATGCACCGACGCACAGCCTGCTTCACCGACCGCCATCAAGCCTGGCGCAATCGCATCGGGATCATCCTTGGTGGGATTGAGCACTTCGCCCCAATAATTGGTCGGCACACCGCCCATATTATAGTGAACGGTCGGCAGGACCGGGATCGGTTCCTTGGTCACGTCGACACCGGCAAAAATTCGTGCCGATTCCGAGATACCGGGCAAACGCTCAGCAAGCACCGCCGGATCAAGGTGATCCAGATGCAGGAAGATGTGATCCTTGTCCTTGCCCACGCCGCGCCCCTCGCGGATTTCCATGGTCATGCAGCGCGAAACAACATCGCGCGATGCCAGATCCTTGGCGCTCGGCGCATAGCGCTCCATAAAACGCTCGCCCTCGGAATTGACGAGATAGCCGCCCTCGCCACGCGCGCCCTCCGTGATCAGGCAGCCGGCGCCGTAAATGCCGGTCGGGTGGAACTGGACAAACTCCATATCCTGCAGCGGCAGGCCAGCCCGCGCGATCATGCCACCGCCATCGCCGGTGCACGTATGCGCCGAAGTCGCAGAGAAATAGGCACGGCCATAGCCGCCGGTCGCCAGCACAACCATCTTTGCCGAAAAGCGATGGATCACGCCGTCGTCCAAATTCCAGGCGACGACACCTGTGCAAGTGCCGTCCTTGTCCATGATCAGGTCCAGCGCGAAATATTCGATAAAGAATTGCGCATTGTTGCGCAGCGCCTGCCCGTAAAGCGTGTGCAGGATCGCATGACCTGTCCGGTCCGCCGCCGCACAAGTGCGCTGCACCGGAGGACCATCACCAAAATTCTGCATATGCCCGCCAAACGGACGCTGATAGATTTTGCCGTCTTCGGTCCGGCTGAACGGAACACCATAATGCTCCAGTTCATACACAGCCTTTGGCGCTTCCATGGCCAAATACTGCATGGCGTCCACGTCGCCGAGCCAGTCAGAGCCCTTGACCGTGTCATACATATGCCACTGCCAGCTATCGGGCGTCATGTTGGCCAGGGACGCGGCAATTCCACCCTGCGCCGCTACGGTGTGTGACCGGGTCGGGAACACCTTGGTGATACAGGCGGTACGCAAGCCCTGCTCGGCCATGCCGAGCGTAGCGCGCAGCCCGGCACCACCGGCGCCCACAACCACCACGTCAAATTTATGGTCCTCAAACTTGTAGGCGCGGCCTGTTTGTCCCGGTGCGCCCGCGGTTTTCGTGGTGTTCGGATCGTGAATATTCATGATGCTTTAGCTTCCAAAGCCCAGTTTTAAGACGGCAAATGCACTGGCAACGCCAAGCATTGCCACAAAGAACAAATTCAAAAGGACGAACGCATACTTGGCGAACTCACCATGTACATAATCCTCAATGACTACCTGCATGCCCAGTTTTGCGTGATAGAGGCCGCTGACCAGCACAAGCAGCAAAACGATCGCGACGAAGGGTGACGCAAGATAGGCTACAACTTCCGCATGCGGCCGCCCATTCGTAGCTGCCAAAATCCAGACAAAAGCCAGCATCAGGGGAATGTTGGCGATTGCTGTCACGCGTTGGCGCCAAAAATGCGTGGTGCCATCCTTGGCAGACCCCAGGCCTTCGACGCGCTTGAATGGTGTTTTGATCGACATGATCGCAATCTCCTTAGCGGCCAAGCGCCACAATTAACCAGATGAGAACGGTCAGCCCCGCCGAGCCAATAAAGGTGGCGTAGGCCAGCTTGGTCGCCGTTTGCTTGTCCATCAGAACCGTCGCGTCCCACAAAAAGTGACGCACACCGCCAAGCATGTGATGCATCAGCACCCATGTGTATCCAAACAGGATCAAAAGCCCGAACCATGATGAGTAAACCGCATTGACGACCCCGAATGCGCCGGGACCGGATGCTGCCGCTATCAACCAGATCGCCACAAGGATTGTCCCGAAGTAAAGCGCAACGCCTGTCATACGGTGCATGATCGACGCCAACATGGTGGGGATCATTTTGTATACGGTCAGGTGCGGCGAAAGCGGGCGGCCTGATGATGATGCGGGGCTGGACAAGGTGACAACCTTTTTCGGCAGTTAAGAATGGTTCCAGTCATACTCTCGCGAGCGAGCGCGCGTCAAAGCACAAGCGGCCTTTCACCCTTGCCAATTAGTTTGAGTTGAAAATTACACAAGCTATTTCAGCAGCTTAAACCGTTTAAAGGTCGCTTGGTCGCAGCATAAACGGGGCCGGATTGTTTCCTGAATGGCTTGTTATCGTCGGCAATCGACTGGCTGACGCCCTGTAATGAACCAGCTCGCCGTGCGTCCGGCGAAAACCAGCGCAAAACCGGTCTTCCCATAACGCTCGCGCTGGCCGGGCGGATCGGCTGGCAAATCCGTATCAACGCCACGGCTATCAGACACGGACAGCATGCCCGACCCGGTGTTACGAACGGTCAGGCGAACATTGGACGTACAAGACCAGGTAGCAACACGCGGTTGCGCTGATTCGCTGAAACTGACACCCGGATCGCGAGCACAGGCAGCCAGCGACACAAGAATAAGCACCAATACCAATTGTTTAACGCAAGGAATCACGCTCATGGCTTACGCGTAAGCACAATTCCATAGGCTGGCAAGCGCTATGCCTGCATAGCAATACCATTTACTTTTCAGCGCTAGCCCAGCAAGGCAAGGATCATGTTCGCGATTTTCCTTGCAATCACACCGGTCTTCATTTTGATCGCTGTTGGCTATGCCGCCGTTTCCCAAAACTATGTGAAGCCGAGCCTTGGCGAAGCGCTCAACGCCTATGCGGTTAAAATTGCCGTACCGGTGCTTTTGTTTCGCGCCATGGCAACCCTTGATTTTGGCCAGGCATTTTCCTTACCGCTTCTGGCGTCTTTCTACATTGGTGCTTTTGCCTGTTTCGCGTTGGGTATCATGGGCGCGCAAACCCTGTTTGGCAGAAGGCCGGGCGAAAGCGTCGCCATCGGCTTTGGCGCGACTTTCTCAAACTCAGTCTTGCTAGGCATCGCGATTGTCGAACGCTCGCACGGTCAGGCAGCTCTGATCCCGACTTTCGGCATCATCGCCTTCCATGCATCCTCGATTTACACCGTCGGCATGGTGACCATGGAGCTGATGCGCCGCGACGGGCGGCCAATGGGTGCCACACTGGCCGCTGCTGGCAAATCGATCATCGCCAACCCGCTCATGATAGGCATCCTGGCAGGCGTCGCCTACAATTTCTCGAACGTCCCACTGTTTGATCCGTTCGATACGGCAACGCAGATGCTGGCAGCATCTGCGATACCTGCCGCTCTTGTTGGTATCGGAGCGTCCATGACCCAATACCGCATGGCAAGCGGCCTGCGCGAAAGCGCCATGATCGCGTTCCTGTCACTCATCATTCATCCGCTGATCGTATTCGTGCTTGCACATCATGTGTTTCAGCTCGATCAGATCATGACGCTTGCGGCTGTGACAATCGCCGCCATGCCGCCTGGCGTAAACATTTATATTTTCGCAGCCATGTATAAGCGCGCCGAGGACGTCGCCGCATCGGCGTTCCTGCTCTCGACACTGCTGAGTATCGTCTCGGTAACCGCATGGTTGTGGCTACTTCAGACCTACGTCACTTAAACCGAAATCGGCGGGGGTGTCCCCGCCCCGCCAGCCCGCTTGGCTTTAAAGCTTGCGCACATCCACGAATCGGCCGGCTACAGCCGCTGCAGCCGCCATGGCCGGGGAGACCAGATGCGTTCTGCCCTTAAAGCCCTGACGGCCCTCGAAGTTACGGTTCGACGTCGACGCACAACGCTCCTCCGGCTTCAACCGGTCATCATTCATCGCAAGACACATGGAACAACCCGGCTCACGCCAGTCGAAACCGGCTTCGACGAATATCTTGTCGAGACCCTCTGCTTCAGCCTGCGCTTTGACCAGGCCGGAACCCGGTACGATCATCGCGCTCACGCGCTGTGAAACCTTTTTGCCCTCAACGACCCGCGCCACTTCGCGCAAATCTTCGATGCGACCGTTCGTGCACGATCCGATAAAGACGCGGTCAAGCTCGATATCCGTCATCTTCGTACCGGGCTTCAGGCCCATATAATCGAGCGCCCGCCATTTCGATGACCGCGTATTGACATCTTCAATATCGTCTGGGTTTGGCACAGTGCCCTCGATGGAAACCACATCTTCCGGCGATGAACCCCAAGAGACAATCGGCGGCAGATTGGCCGCATCCAGCGTCACGGTCCGGTCAAACACCGCGCCTTCATCGCTGACGAGCGTCTTCCAATAGGCCATCGCCATGTCCCATGCAGCGCCCGAAGGAGCGCGCGGACGATCTTTGATGTAGGCAAATGTCGTTTCGTCCGGCGCCACAAGGCCGGCGCGCGCGCCACCTTCAATGGTCATGTTGCAGACGGTCATACGCCCTTCCATGGAAAGAGCGCGGATCGCTTCGCCGGCAAACTCGATCACATGGCCGGTGCCGCCCGCCGTACCGATCTCGCCGATGATAGCGAGAATGATATCCTTGGCGGTAACCCCTTCAGGCGCTTGACCATCGACGCGGACCAACATGTTCTTGGCTTTTTTCTGGCGCAGCGTTTGTGTCGCCAGCACATGTTCAACCTCTGACGTGCCGATCCCGTGCGCAAGCGCACCAAACGCTCCATGAGTGGAGGTGTGCGAATCACCGCACACAATGGTCATGCCTGGCAGCGTGAACCCCTGCTCAGGCCCAACAATGTGGACGATGCCCTGGCGGCGATCGGTTTCCGAATAATCTTCGATCCCGAAATCAGCGGCATTCTTCGCCAGCGCCTCAACCTGGATGCGACTCTCTTCATTCTTAATACCCAAATGCCGATCAGGCGATGTCGGCACGTTATGGTCGACAACGGCGAGCGTTTTTTCCGGTGCGCGCACAGCTCGGTTGGCCAGCCGAAGCCCCTCAAACGCTTGCGGGCTCGTCACCTCGTGAACAAGGTGACGGTCAATATAAAGCAGGGAAGTCCCGTCCTCATCGGTGTGGACGACGTGATCATCCCAAATCTTGTCATAAAGCGTGCGCGGCGTTCCTGCGGCCATGGTAGAACCCTGATTATGCTGCGTGAAAATCGGTTTCGTCATATGCAATAGCTCCCGACCGTGGGTCAAGCGCAACACTGTGGCTTATTCTTACCCAATGATTGAAAAGGGACTTGCCTGTTCACGGAAAATTTAAGACCCCATTGCTCAAGAATTAGGTAGGCGTGGCCTACTCCCAAAGCAGGAAAGATTGGTATGTCAGATACTGTTTACAGCCGCCGTCGCATGTTGGAATTGACAGGGCTCGGCGTAGCCGGCCTGTCGCTGAGTGCATGCGTTACCGCCGATGTGCCGCAAAGTGGCACAGCGCGCCCTATTAACACGGGCGACGATGCTTCCAGCGGCACGGGCTTCAACTACGCTCTGGCCTATGCTGCGGTTAGCGATGGCGGATACAATCTTCCAGCTGTGCCATGGGAACGGCTAAACAAGCGTTTGCTGCGCCAGCGCGTACCGAACACAACAGGGGTCGGACCAGGCAAGGTCGTCGTCGAGACAAGCCGACACTACCTTTACGTCACGCTGCCCCGCGGGCAGGCCGTGCGCTATGGCGTCGGTCTCGGTCGACAAGGCTTTGAATGGTCCGGTGAGGGCTACATCAAACGCAAGGCAAAATGGCCCAAATGGCATCCGCCGGCGGAAATGATTGATCGCGAGCCGCAATTGGAAGTCTACCGGACAACCTTCAATCCTTCCACGGGTGTGTGGGAAGGCGGCATGGAACCGGGCCTGCAAAACCCGCTAGGGGCACGCGCGCATTATATCTTCCAGGGTAACCAGGATACGCTTTACCGTTTACATGGATCGCCGGAGTGGTGGTCGATCGGCAAGTCTGTCTCTTCGGGCTGTGTTCGCTTGATCAACCAGGATGTCATTGATCTGTACACGCGTGTGCCGGAAGGCGCTGAAATCGTCGTACGCTAATCAGCGCAGCGTGATCTTAAAACGGCAATAGGGGTCGCCACGTCCTATGCAATGGGTTTCGCGCACGTCGACATCTGTCTTTAAGATGGTCTGAAACAACACTTGGAACACGCCTGTATGCCAAGCGCAGCCGTCATAGCCGGACTGACCAAGGCACACCGGATTATTCCAAATGAGAATCCAGTCGGGCCCGACGCTGACTTCAGCGCTGCCAGCAAAGGTCCATGCGCTTTTCCCGATCGCTTTAAGGAGCAGAGAGCGGGCTAACCGCGACGGCAGAAGGCCCAATGCGCCTTGAGCAAGGCGCGGTATCCGATTGTCGAGAATGTACTGGCCCGTGCGGTGACCGGCATCGCGCAGCGCTTTGGTCGCTGCATCACGCCCCAAGACCGTCAGCACTGCGCCATTGAGCCGGTTTACCTGATCGGCCGGAACCATGTCTTGCCAACCGCCAGGCGGCAGTTTCAGACCAGAAGCATTTAAAACGGCGTCTTGCATAGCGGACCCGGCGAGCGCACGCACCGCTGACAGGGTCTGGATAAGCGCATTGGGGCCGACCCTATGAAGGACGTCAGCAGACATCACTCTGCGGCATCAGTAAAGCGATCGGTTGGCAATTTGACCCGCGGCGGTCGCCGCGTTGATGTGGGTAGACCGCCATAATCTTCCATCTGTTCATTGCCGCCGCCACAGGCAAGCGGAACGCCGGCCTCATTTGCCTCAATTTTCTTGCGCGCTTCCTGCAGCTTGACCTTCTTGTCATGGATCGCCGCCCAATCATCAAGCTGGGCCTTGGCAATTGTCTTGCTCTCATCGAAGTGAAAATCCAGCTTGCCCTTCGACTGCGGCCCCCAAT
>JBCCRB010000101.1:0-8160 GCA_039208465.1 Pseudomonadota bacterium | reverse complement strand
TCGTGCTGCTGCTGGCAGCCGGTTTTGCCGCCGGACCACTGACCGGTTTCATCGATCCCGTTCGCGATTTTGGCGACATCTACAAACCAATCGTTGGTCTGGCGGTCGCGATTATCCTGTTTGAAGGCGGCCTAACGCTCAATTTCGCGGAAATCCGCGAAACCTCTAAGGCCGTTCGGCGTGTCATCTTCGTCGGCGGTCCGCTGGTCTGGATCGGCGGCACGCTGGCCGCTCACTTCGTCGGCGGCCTGGCCTGGCCGGTCGCGATCACGCTCGGCGCGGTCTTCGTGATAACCGGCCCGACCGTCATCATGCCGCTTTTGCGCACGGCCAAGCTGCAATCACGCCCTGCTTCGGTGCTGCGTTGGGAGGCCATCGTCAATGATGCCATCGGCGCTTTGATGGCTGTCATCACCTTTGAATTGTTCCTCGTTTTTGCCGGACTGCACGCAGCGGAGAATGTCTTTGCGTCGATCGCGTCAGGGTTCTTCTTTGCCGGAATTGCCGGTTATGGTGCGGGCAAGTTCCTGATTTGGGCGTTCATTCGCGGCCATGTTCCCGACTATCTCAAGGCGCCGATCCTGTTTGCGGTTGTCCTCGGCCTGTTTGCGATCTCAAACGAATTGCTTGAGGAATCCGGCCTGCTGACCGTCACGATCATGGGCATCACAATGGCCAATTCGCGCATCGCCTCCCTAACCGAGATGCGCCGCTTCAAGGAAACAGTCACAGTCCTGCTCGTCTCCGGCCTGTTCATCATCCTGACCGCCGCGCTCGATTGGGAAACGATTGCCCTGATCGACTGGCGCGCCGTCGCCTTCGTCTTTGTGCTTTTGTTCATTGTCCGCCCCGCCGCCATTGCGCTGGCCACGCTCGGCACCGAACTGAACTGGAAAGAACGATTGCTCGTCGGTTGGATTGCGCCGCGCGGCATCGTGGCCGTGGCTGTCACTGGCATCTTTGGCGCGGCCCTGGCCGACATGGGCGTCGAAGACGGCTCCAAAATGATCGCCTTTACATTTGCCGTCGTCGTCGGCTCGATCCTTCTGCATGGATTTTCGCTGATCCCGATGGCCGCCGCGCTGGGGCTGCGCTCGACGCAAAAGCCCGGCATCCTCATCGTCGGCGGGTCGCGCTGGGCAACGGCCTTAGCTAACAAACTGACCGACATGGATGTCGTGGTGACCATCTCCGACGCCAATTGGAACCATATTTCGGATGCGCGCCTGGCTAATTTGCATGTTCACTACGGGGAGGTACTGTCAGAGCATGCTCACCATCATTTGGATTTGAACCGTTATGCGACGCTGATCGCCGCGACCGACAATGATGCCTATAACGCGCTGGTTTGCACCGATTTCGGTCCGGAAATCGGCCGCGGCAATGTCTACCAATTGGGCGATGACAGCACAAAGACCGAGCGCCAATCGCTTAGCTTTACGCTTGGCGGTGTCCAACTCTTCAAGCCCGGCCTGACCTTGCGCGAATTACAGGCCAATATGCGCGCCAACTGGGCGTTTCAGGCCACCCGCCTGACCGATGAATATACATTCGAGCAGTTCTCCGATGGCAGGGCCGAAGGTTCACGCATGATCTTGTGGCACAAACCGGATGGGAGGCTGATCTTTGCCAGCAATTGCGCCGGCGCCAAGCCGCAAAAAAACGATGTGATCCTGACCTTCACGCCGCCAAAACCGGAAAAAGCGACGCGTCAATCGAAACCGGCAGCAACGGATCCGGCTTTACCTGCCTGACCGTTCAGTGTTTGAAACCCACCATGAATGATGCACAACAGATCAGACTCTTTGCAACTTTGCCGAGAGACGACAGCGACGCCCTATTCGTCGCACTTGACCCTGTCTTGGAAGAGGCAGGCCACGCCCTGTCGGTTTTTGAAACGCATGAAGATTCCGGCATTTTCGAACTGTCGGTTTATGCGGCCGCTGGCGAACGGGAAAACCTCACCGACATTCTTCAGAAAACTGCGCAGAGCCTCGCCATCAATCCGACCATTCAGGTCGAAATCCTGCCTGATGAAGATTGGGTGACAAAGTCGCTGGAGGGACTGCAACCGGTACGCGTTGGCCGGTTTATCGTCCACGGCAGCCATGATCGCGACCGCGTGCGTTTAAGCGATATCGGTATTGAGATCGAAGCCGGACAGGCATTTGGGACCGGCCATCACGGCACGACCGCAGGTTGTCTTGACATGATGAGCCGGGTGATTCGTCGGCGCCGCCCGCGCCAGATGCTGGATGTGGGAACCGGCAGCGCGGTTTTAGCCATCGCAGCCGGTAAGGCATGGAAACTGTCGGTGCTCGCCACGGACATCGATCCGATCGCTGTTGACGTGGCCCGGCGCAACGCCGCCCTCAACGATGTAGCGCAATTGGTTGACTGCCGGGTGGCAGCGGGATTCGCCCATGCCCGCATACGCGAAAAAGGACCCTATGACCTGATTGTGGCTAATATTTTAGCAAGGCCCTTGATGAAGATGGCGCCTCACTTTGCTGTTCATTTGGCGCCGGGCGGCGACATGATCCTGTCTGGCATTCTGGCGACACAACGCCACAAGGTTTTGGCGGCGTTTCGCCAACAGGGGCTCTACCACCAAAGAACGCTTTGGCGCGAAGGGTGGGTGACCCTTCACCTGCGCGCCAAAACGGGTTCTTAGTCAATAAACGGGTGGTGACCCTTGCGCAGGCTGCGCCGGTCCAGACCCCGGGCTGCTAGAGTGTCGTCATCGAGCATCAAAAGTGCCGTATTGACATATTTCGTCACCTCGCGCTGCCGTGCTTCGACCATCGCATCCAGGGCGCTGCGGAAGAGATTTTTGCGGTTTGCCATCATTCGCTCCATTTACGTTGCGGTGCACACAAGATGGCGCGCAAACTGTGTCAGGACTACGCCCATGGTCGCAAATCACCCATGCGCAATTGCATGGTTAAATGCTTGTTTTGATCATCTCCTGTTAACGATTGATCCGAACCGTGCTCCCGTTTACGCAAGAAGCCGGAGGCGTTCATGTTTCAATCATTTGCCGTAAAAAGCGAAAAAGCCGCAGCACCGGCGCGGGTGGCGAGCCTGCGCGCCCGCATGGCCGCACAGAACATCGGCGCGTTTATCGTGCCGCATGCCGATGCCCATCAGAACGAATATATGCCGCCCCGCGATGATAGGCTGGCCTGGCTCACCGGGTTTACCGGGTCCGCCGGAACGGCGATCATTACGAGCGATCAAGCCATGGTGTTCGTGGACGGACGCTACACGTTGCAAGCGGCAGAACAAACCGACGCCCAAACCTTCCAGATCGCTGATCTGACCGGCGCCGGCCCCTTGGGCTGGCTGCGCGAAAACATGAAAAAGACAACACGCCTCGCCTATGACCCCTGGCTGCACACGATGCGCGGTCGCACTGAACTGGAGAAAGTCAGCAGCGCATGCGGCGTGGAACTTGTCGAACTGGATGAAAATCCAGTCGATGCGATTTGGGCCGATCAGCCGGCGCTGCCGGACGGCACCATATCCATTCAACCGCAGCATCTCGCCGGTGTGACGGCCAAGCGCAAACTGGCGCAGCTTCAACGCGAGTTGCGCGCTACAAAGGTTCAAGCGGTTATCCTGACCGATCCCACATCGCTGAGCTGGCTGTTCAACATTCGCGGCAACCAGATCAGCCATACCCCGCTTGTTCTTGGCTGGGCGATTATTCCTGCGCGCGGGATGGCACAGATTTTTGCTGACACTGAAAAAGCCGATGTCGAAACACGCGCTTACCTGACCCAATTGGCCGATCTGCACGCCTATGCGCTGTTTGAAGACGCGCTCACTACGCTCGGCCAACAGGCCAAATCGATCATGGTCGATCCAGCAAAAACCGCCACTGCCATTGCCTCCAGGCTGGAAGCTGGCGGCGCAACCTTGCTGCACAAGGCCGATCCCTGCGCGCTGCCGCGCGCGCGCAAGAACCGGGCAGAGTTAAAAGGCGCCGCCAACGCCCACAAGCGCGACGGCGTTGCCCTGTGTACCTTTCTTGCCTGGCTGGACGGTCAGGAAGCTGCTTCCTTGAACGAGATCAGCGTGGCGCAGAAACTGGAGCGCTGCCGCGCTGAAACCGGCGAACGCCTTGGCATCCCACTGCGTGATGTATCGTTTGATACAATCTGCGGGTCAGGACCGAACGGCGCCATTGTGCACTATCGCGTGACCGAGCAATCCAACCGGCAGATGACGGCCAATGATTTGCTGCTCGTCGATTCCGGCGCCCAATATGAAGATGGCACCACGGACATCACCCGCGTCATACCGCTGGGTGAACCGACCGATGAGTACAAGCGGCATTTCACCCTTGTCTTGAAAGGCATGATCGCCATTTCGCTGGCCAAATTCCCGGTCGGCACACGCGGCGTCGACCTTGATCCACTGGCGCGGTCTGCGCTGTGGGCGCACGGCCTCGATTACGGGCATGGCACCGGGCATGGCATCGGCTCTTACCTTGCTGTGCATGAAGGTCCGCAATCAATCTCCAGGCGCAGCACAGTGGCGCTGGAAACCGGGATGATCATCTCCAACGAGCCAGGCTATTACAAAACAGGCAGCCACGGCATCCGGATCGAAAATCTGGTCTACGTCAAACCGGCCAAAACGCCCAAGGACGGAGAGATCGCTGTCCATTCCTTCGAGACATTGACCCTTTGCCCCATCGACCGACGGCTTGTAGCCAAGTCTTTGCTGTCGAAGGACGAACGGCGTTGGCTCAATCGCTATCATGCCCGCGTGCGCCGCACCTTGTCGCCGATGATTGATGATGATCAGGTGCGTGCATGGCTGGACCAGGCGACCGCGCGCATTTGATCAGCCGAGGATGGCGCGGAAGGTCACCACGGCCAGCCATCCGACAGCAAACATCCCAAGTGGCGGCAGATAAAGCGCCGCGACGCCTGCCACCACCAACGCCGCCTGATCGGCAAGCGACCCGAAGGCCAGAGACGGCACAACGATTGTGGTCAGCACCGCGGCCGGCACCGCATTGAGCGCGGCTTCCAACCGCGGTGGGATCGCCTCAAAGCGTGACAAGACGATATGCCCCGCCACCCGCGTAAAGTAGGTTGCAACCGCCGCAGCGAGGATGACGAGCATTGTTGTCGACATGTCAAACCACCATACGATGGTTTTTCGGCAGGCCGATGATCGCCGCCACCGCCACACCGGCAAGCCCGCCAAGCGAAACATGCCATGGCGAACCAACGAAATGGAAGGCGAGCACGGCAACAATGCCGCTTGCCGCCACGACCGGCAGCCAATTAGCGCGTTTGCGAAAGGCCAACACGAGCGACAGGAAATAGATCGGCAGGAGCAGGTCAAACCCGTAATTCTCCGGCTCCTCAATCAGGCTGCCGAACAGGGCACCGAGATAAGAGACAAAAACCCAAACCACCCACCATGTCAGCCCACCGCCAATAAACCAGGCGAACGTTAGCGGCACGCCACGCTCCGCCCGATGCTCTGACTCCGCAAAATGCGGATCAACCAGAAAGAAAAACGACACATAACGCTGCCACGGCTTGAACTGTGCCATGCGTTGCCCGGTGACAGCCGAATAGAGCACATGGCGGAAATTGACCGCAAAGATGGAAAATACAATCAGCCAGGGCGCGATCTGCGCACCAAAAAGGTCAATGCCGACCATCTGGCTGGCGCCAGCAAAAACCGTGGCGCTCATCAAGGTCGCTTCGAAAACACTCATCCCGTTTTCGACCGCCAGCGCACCAAAAAGCGCGCCAAATGGCATGGCGGCCAGAAGCGGCGCGCCGGCACTTTTTACACCTTGAAAAAACTCGGCTCGATCAGTGGGCACGCGATGAAACCTCCGCGAGCCTGCTAACGCTGACGTGCATTTTTGTCACGCCAAATTACGTGACTCATACATTCAGCAATTTTGAACCGATGTCGCGTTTAAGACGGGACTTTTTTTGCACACTGCCCTACCTCGCGCAAATGACCCAAACGCCGAACCTGCCTAAGCTTTCGCAGGACGCCGACATATATTATCTGCTGCGCGAATTCGACGTGGCCTACCGCTATGCCTCCAATGGCGGCAGTGCGGCGATTAGGGCGCATATGCGCCGCGTGCGCGACCGCATCAGCCGGATCATCAAGGCCGATCCGCAAATCCAATACACAATCCCCTCGCGTGTGCCGGTCAATGCGCATCTGGCGCGCGCGCTCGACAATGGCGAGCAGGACTCCAACGAAAGCTTCGTGCGCGCGGTCACTAAAGTCGCCGACCGCTTCATGTGGCAATATGGCTATGAGAAACTGCCGGCAAGCTTGGCCCAGAAATATGGCTATGCTGACGTGATTGGTCCGGCTGGCCTGATCCAGGCCGATGATCTTGCACTCGGCTTTGTGCTCTTTGCGCCTAGTTGCGTTTACCCGTCCCACAAGCATGAAGGGATCATGGAAAGCTACATCGTTTTGAGCGGCGCGTGCTCGCAAAACGACATCGGCGTCTTTCGCGCACCTTCCTTGATCTTCAACGCGCCCGGAACGACCCACACGATCCGCACACCCTCTACGGAACCGGTCCTACTTGCCTACGCTTGGACAGCCGAACCGCAGGATCTCGCAGCCCACAAGATGAAATTCACTAAGCGGCGAAAACCAAAGGCCTAAGCCGGACTTTCCATCGTTGCTGTCCAATCAGCACCATCCCAGGCGGCATAGGTCGGGTGGCTATCCTTCATATCATCCCAGAGCCACGCCATGCGGTCGACAAACCACGTCTTTGCCATAACCGCAGCCGCAAAGCCCGAAAACGCGGTCCAGAATGTCCCCGTCCAAAACCCATAGATCGCAATCAGCACAAAAAAGGCTGACAACCCTGTCGTTAAATGCGCAATGCGCAGATGTTCGGCCGGAATGGCCACTGTGTGCCGGTTGAGAAACACCCGTTCACCCAACACACCGCGCGTCGCCCAACTTTTTGTGTGATCCGGCGGCGGAAACAGGCGCGGATTGATCAGCGTCCAAGCGATCATGGCACCGATCGGAATCAGCGCCCACCAACCGATCCAATGGCCACTGTAAAGGGCGAAGAAGAGCGGCACAGACCCCCCCAATCGTGTGTACGCGCTCCACGGATTGCCGTGGCGTGCCCAGGCGCGGTCATCCATCCGCATCGATCGTTCCGCAATCTTGAATATGTCCATCGGCTCAGCCTCCTTCGACGCGCCGGAACCATTCTTCCTCGTCAATAACCTCGATACCAAGCTCCTGCGCTTTTTTCAGCTTTGAGCCCGCGCCCGGCCCGGCAACAAGCAGATCGGTTTTAGCAGACACAGAACCGGCCGCTTTCGCCCCGAGCCGCAGCGCCATGTCTTTGGCTTCATCGCGGCTCATCCTTTCCAAGGAGCCAGTAAAGACGATCGTTTTGCCCGCATACGCGCTGTCTGCAACCACCGCTTCAGCGTCCTGGATGTCCAATTGCGCGACCAGCGCGGAAACCATGGCCTTGTTGTGGGGCTCTGAGAAGAAACGCGCCGTAGCATCGATAACCGCCGGGCCGATATCATCGAGTGATTCCATGTCCGCACGCGCCAGCATGTCGCCTTCGGCCAGTTTCATGGCGGTTGCTTCAAACGCCGCCCAGGATTGATAGGATCGCGCCAGTGTCTTGGCCGTCGTCTCGCCAACATGGCGAATGCCAAGCCCGAAGATCAGCCGCTCCAGTGGAATGGTCCGCCGGGCCTCAATCGCCTCGAACAAATTGCGCGCTGACGTCTCGCCATAACGATCCCGGTTCTTCAGCTTCTTCAGCGCATTGGCATCATCGCGCTTTTGAAGCGTAAAAATGTCCGCTGGCTGGCGGATCGGCAGATCAGGGTCGTCGTAAAAATACTCGATTTGCTTTTCACCCAGACCATCAATGTCGAACGCCTTGCGCGAGACAAAAAGCTTCAGATGCTCCTTGCGCTGAAACGGACAGGCAAACTCGCCCGAACAACGCCGCACGACACCTTCACCGCCAGTCGCTCGATCTTCACGCACCAGCGTGGTTTTCAGATCGCACGGGCACCGGTCCGGAAAGACATAAGGCTGCGCATCAGCTGGCCGCTTTTCCGGAACAAAACCAAGCACTTGCGGGATCACATCACCGGC
>JBCCRB010000100.1:0-8217 GCA_039208465.1 Pseudomonadota bacterium | reverse complement strand
GGCGGCGTGGCACTGGTGCCGTGATTGCGCGCGCGGAGGGCGACAATGTCGGCCGTATTGAACTGGAAACGATGGATGACACGCCGCTTGTGCCGGGTGGCTCTTCAGGCGGCTCAGCCGCAGCTGTTGCCGCGCATTTTTGTGCCGCCGCCACCGCGACCGACACCGGCGGCTCAATCCGCCAACCGGCGGCCTTGACCGGTACGGTCGGTCTCAAGCCAACTTATGGCCGCTGCTCGCGGTGGGGCATTGTGGCGTTTGCATCCTCACTCGATCAGGCAGGCCCGATCACGCGGTCCGTGCGTGATTCGGCGATCATGTTGAAATCCATGGCCAGCGTTGACCCCAAAGACACCACGTCGGTGGATTTGCCGGTGCCCGACTATGAGGCGGCCATCGGCCAGTCGATCAAGGGCATGAAGATCGGCATTCCTGCCGAATACCGCCTAGATGGTATGCCGCCTGAAATTGACAGCCTGTGGGAGCAGGGCATTGCCTGGCTGAAAGACGCCGGCGCCGAGATCGTCAACATCGCGCTACCGCACACCAAATATGCGCTGCCAGCCTATTATATCGTTGCACCGGCGGAAGCCTCGTCGAACCTGGCCCGTTATGATGGCGTCAAATACGGCCTGCGCGAAACCGGTGAAGATATCACCGACATGTATGAAAAGACCCGCGCCGCCGGCTTTGGCGCGGAAGTTCAGCGCCGCATCATGATCGGCACCTATGTGCTGTCAGCCGGATATTACGACGCCTACTACTTACGCGCGCAGAAAGTGCGCACGCTGATCAAGCGTGACTTTGAAACCGTCTTTGCCGATGGCGTCGATGCGATCCTGACACCGGCGACACCGTCAGCCGCTTTTCCGATTGGTGACAAGGAAATGGCGGCCGATCCGGTGAAAATGTACCTCAACGACATCTTCACTGTTACCGTTAACATGGCCGGTCTGCCGGGCATCTCGGTGCCCGCTGGCTTGGATGAAAAAGGCCTGCCGCTCGGCCTTCAGCTGATCGGCAAGCCGTTTGATGAAGAAACGCTGCTGCGCACCGCCCATATTATTGAGCAGGCGGCAGGGCGCTTTGAACCGACAAAATGGTGGTGAGCTAACCGTGACAACACGGCGGCAGGACCTGCGCAAAAAAAACGCCGGAACGTCTTTTTTGACGATCCGGCTAGTGGGTTGGGAGTGACGTGACTATGACCGCTGCTGGCCGCTTTAACTTTGACTTCGATCAATCATTGGCGCTTGTCGCCCTGCGACGATGGTGTAAGAACCGCGCCCATAGAAAGCCTGGATGTTAGATCCCTCATGACACTCGTTGATACCCGCACGCCTGATCCGAAACGTTTTGTCCCCGGCGCCACCGGCGAATGGGAAATGGTCATTGGTTTGGAAGTCCACGCCCAGGTGACCTCGCAATCAAAACTGTTCTCAGGCGCATCGACACAATTTGGCGCAGAACCGAACAACAATGTCTCGCTGGTCGACGCGGCGATGCCCGGCATGCTGCCGGTCATCAATGAGGAGTGCGTCAAACAGGCGGTGCGCACCGGTCTCGGGCTGAAAGCGCAAATCAACAAATATTCGGTGTTTGATCGCAAAAACTATTTCTACCCTGATCTGCCGCAGGGCTATCAGATCTCGCAGTTCCAACAGCCGATTGTCGGTGAGGGCAAGGTGAGCATCTCCGTTGGCCCGGACAAACAAGGCAATTTTGAAGAGGTCGAGATCGGCATCGAACGCCTGCATTTGGAACAGGATGCCGGCAAGTCGATGCATGATCAGCATCCGACCATGAGCTTCGTCGATTTGAACCGGTCCGGCGTGGCGCTGATGGAGATCGTGTCGAAACCCGACATCCGCTCCGCTGATGAAGCCAAGGCCTATCTGACCAAGCTGCGCCAGATCGTCCGCTATCTCGGCACCTGCGACGGCAACATGGATGAGGGCTCCATGCGCGCTGACGTCAACGTTTCCGTTCGCAAACCGGGCGGCGCGTTCGGCACGCGCTGTGAAATCAAGAACGTCAACTCTATCCGTTTCGTCGGCCAGGCCATCGAATATGAGGCCCGTCGCCAGATCGCGATTTTGGAGGATGGCGGCAAGATCGACCAGGAAACGCGCCTGTTTGACCCGACAAAGGGCGAGACACGGTCCATGCGCTCAAAAGAAGAAGCGCATGATTACCGCTATTTCCCTGATCCGGACCTGCTGCCGCTCGAGTTTGACGACGCGTTTATCGAAGAGCTGGCAAAAGATCTGCCGGAACTGCCGGACGACAAGATCGCCCGTTTCGTCGAAGCGGGGCTCAACCCCTATGATGCCAACGTGCTGGTCTCGGAAAAGGCAACGGCTGACTTCTTTGAACAGGTCGCCGAAGGACGCGATGCCAAGATCGCCGCCAACTGGGTCATCAACGATCTGCTTGGCGCTTTGAACAAGGCCGGCCAAGCCATTGAAGATACACCGGTTTCTCCGGATCAGCTTGGCGGCATTATCGATTTGATCAAATCCGGTGACATCTCCGGCAAGATCGCCAAGGAGCTGTTCGAGATCGTTTGGGCGGAAGGCGGCGACCCCGCCAAGATCGTTGAAGAACGCGGCATGAAGCAGGTGACGGACACCGGTGCGATTGAAGCTGCCGTTGATGAAATCATTGCCGCGAACCCCGCTCAGGTGGAAAAAGCCAAGGAAAACCCGAAGCTTGCCGGCTGGTTTGTCGGCCAGGTGATGAAGGCAACCGGCGGCAAAGCGAACCCGCAAGCTGTTCAGGCCCTTGTCAAAACCAAGCTGGGTGTGGAAGAGTGAGCCAAAGCCAACAAGGGCCAGCTAGAATAATCGATGTGGGTACGCACCGCGTCAAATGACGATCTCTCCGTAATCTCGGCAATGCTGACCGAGACTTGGCATGACACCTATGATTCGATCTACGGTCACGACAAGGTGGCCGAACTGACTGCCGCCTGGCATTCCGTTGACGCGCTCAAGCAAAGGCTGACCAAGCCCCGTTCCGAATTCATCGTCACCGATGATGGCGCGGAGATTTCCGGCATGGCCTATGTGTCCCAGGTCGACAATGAAACCGCGATGCTGCACCAGCTTTATGTGCGCCCGACCCAACAAGGCCAGGGGCTTGGTGAAAAACTGCTGATTGAGGCGGAAGCCTGTTTTCCCGATGTGCGCAAAATCCGCCTTGAGGTGGAACAGGCCAATGATCGGGCCATCAAATTCTACCAGTCCAACGGATTTAGAGAAGTCGGCTCAACACCCGATTGTGGCGTCAAGGGCTCCGGCATTCCCGCCGTGATCATGGAAAAGGTGATCTGGTGACCTAACTCGTCCCACATGGGCGATAAGACATCAGCGACAGAAACCGTACCCGATGAGATCGATATCAATGAAATCATCGCCATGGCGTGGGATGACGAAACCTCATTCGATGCCATCACCCGAGCAACCGGGTTGGCCGAGGCCGACATCATCAAGCTGATGCGACGCCACATGAAGCCGTCCAGTTTCAGAATGTGGCGCAAACGGGTTTCTGGCCGCAAAGCCAAACACGACGCGCGTCTGCGCCGCTAATACTCAATCATCGCATTGCCCGCAGGGTCATAGAGCTGAACCATCTGGCACGCAGCGATATAGGTGCGTTCACTTTTATCGCACAAGATCGGCACCGAAGCCCGGGCGATCGATTCGCTCGCCATTCCGCAAACGACTTCGTGCCAGTGGACGCCCTCCTGGTGTTGCAGGAACAAATCAACGCTCCAGCCCGCCGGTTGGCACCAATTGGTGCGAAGGCAATCCGCCGCCGCCGCGCCGTTGGACATGCATTCCGCCGTCGCTTTTTCAAACGCACTCTCCATGTCACTATCCACGGCCACCCCGCCACCTTGTTCAGGCGCCTGCACAAAGGCGATGCCAATCAGCCCGTCCTGCGCGAAGGCCGGTGTTGAACCCAGGAAAGCAGCGGTAACGGCGATGCGAGCGAACTGTTTCATGCCATCCTGCCTTTGTGAGATTGTTTGTTTGGCAAATTAATGATGGCGCGTTTACGCACTGCTGTCGATGCAAAGGAGACCTCTTATGTTCCGCTTTTTAAAAATCGCCATTCCCGTTTTCGTCGCCGGCAACATCAGCGGCGCCGCGCTCTGGTATTTGTTCTCGCCGCTCCTCTTTGACGATGTGGTGCAGGAAGAGCTCGTCAACGCGGAAGCCTTTGAAACGCTGGCCAGCGGCACCTTTCGTGATGCTGATGCGGCACACCGCGGCAGTGGGAACGCGGCCATCCTGCGCAATGGCGCCGGCGAGACGATCCTGCGACTGACTGAGTTTGAGGTCACCAACGGCCCGGATCTTGAAGTATGGCTGTCCTCGGTTGCCGATCCGCAATCCTCGCGCGATGTCTCCAATGGCGCGTGGGTTTCGCTTGGCCAGTTGAAGGGCAATATCGGCGACCAGACCTACACCATCCCCGCCGATGTTGATCTGTCGCAATATCAGTCCGTGGTGATCTGGTGCGAGCAATTCGGGGTGCTTTTTTCCCCGGCAACCCTGGCTTCAGCCGGCTAACCACGCCCAAAGACAAAGATGATTGCCGTGCTTGACCCTTGCACCCGCTCAAGCGCGGCGGCATAAGGAGCGCAACTGGCAAGGTGCATCACATGAAAAACTTCCTGCTGCAGTTCTTTACCTGGTGGAACGGACAAACATTGGGCACCAGGTTTCACACCTGGCGGCACGGTGAGCGTGTCGGTGAAGATGAATTGGGCAATGTCTACTACCGGGGCGGCAAGGATATCGATGGCGCAGAACGCCGTTGGGTTATCTTCAACGGCTATGCGGAAGCTTCTGCCATCCCGCCGGGCTGGCACGGCTGGCTGCACCACCGGGTGGATACACCGCCGTCGGATGAAGACTATTCGGCGCGTGATTGGGAAGCCCCGCATCTGCCGAACCTGACCGGCTCATCGGCCGCCTATCGGCCGAAAGGGTCGATGCTACGGCCCGAATCACGCCCGCAGGTCACCGGCGATTACGACGCCTGGACGCCAGGTAACTGAAAAAACAATCCTTAACACTTTGTTCACCGTGATACGGTCACAAACAATGTGCAATTGCATCGCATGACCGGACCCATGATGCGCTCTCGTTCCACACTGGCATATTTGGCTTGTTTCGCCGCCACGCTGATGGTGGCGCCGCAACCGGCTTTCGCTGAACGCAAGGCTGAGCCGGTTGCCGTGTTTGCCGGCATCGACAAAATCACCGGTCGGATCATCAATTTCGACGTCTATATCGACGAAACCGTTCAATTTGGCGCGCTGCAGATTACGCCGCGCGTTTGTTATTCGCGTCCGGTCAATGAAGACCCCGGTCAGACCGGTTTTGTGGAAGTTGACGAGATTACGCTCGATCGGAAAATCCGCCGCATCTTCACTGGCTGGATGTTCGCCGACAGTCCCGGTTTAAACGCCGTCGAACACGCGATTTATGATGTCTGGTTGAAGGGCTGCAAATCGTCGTCCGACGTGCCGCCGCCATCGACCTAACGCTTACGGCGTAGGCGGTCATCAAACACCGCGTCCCCGATCAAGGCTTCCTGCAACATCAGCTCATAGTCATCGCGCGGAACCCCGATCGCGCCAAAACGCTCCAGATGCTCGGTGGTGAATTGCGTGTCCAGCAGTACAAAGCCACGCTCCTTGAGCCGCTCGACCAGGTGCACAAGACAGATTTTGGACGCATTGGTCGCGCGTGTGAACATGCTTTCGCCAAAGAAGGCGCGGCCCAGCGAAATCCCGTAAAGGCCGCCGACCAGATCGCCTTTATCGTCCCAGGCTTCCACCGAATGGGCATGGCCCATTTCATAAAGCTGCTGGCACAAGCGGCGGATCAACGGATTGATCCAGGTTTCCTCGCGACCCGGCGCCGGATCGGCGCACGCTTCAATGACCCTTGAAAACGCGTAATTGACCGTCACGTGGTACGGCTCGCGCTTCATCGTTCTGGCCAGCGAGCGCGGCACATGAAAGTCATCAAGCGGAATGATGCCGCGAATCTCCGGTTCGACCCAAAAGACGGTCGGATCGTCAGCGCTCTCGGCCATCGGAAACAGGCCGATCGAATAGGCTTTCAACAATACCTGTGGCGTGATGGCCTGCTGCGACGTGCTTGTGTCACGCGTTTCCATGAGCCAGATACTTCTCCAACCAGTGGATATCATAGTCGCCATTGGCAACGTCCGGATTGTCCACAAGATCACGGAAAAGCGGCAATGTTGAGGAGATGCCGTCAACGACGATCTCGTCAAGCGCACGCCGGAGCCGCATCATGCATTCAACGCGGTTGCGCCCATGCACGATCAGCTTGCCGATCAGGCTGTCATAATAGGGCGGAATTTTATAGCCGGCATAAACCCCCGAATCGACCCGCACACCCAGGCCGCCGGGTGCGTGATAATGGGTGATCTTGCCCGGAGAAGGCGCGAATGTTTTCGGGTCTTCCGCATTGATCCGGCATTCGATCGCATGCCCGTTAAAGCTGATCGCCTCTTGTGTCGTCGATAGGCCAAGGCCCGCGGCAACACGTAATTGCTCATGCACAAGGTCAATGCCCGTGATCGCTTCGGTCACCGGATGCTCAACCTGGAGGCGGGTGTTCATCTCGATGAAATAAAATTCGCCATTTTCATACAGGAACTCGATGGTTCCGGCGCCGCGATAGCCCATGTCGGCCACCGCTTTGGCGCAGATCTGGCCGATCTCATTGCGCTGCTCACCATTAAGGGCAGGGGAAGTTGCTTCCTCCCAAACCTTCTGGTGGCGCCGTTGCAGCGAGCAATCGCGTTCACCCAGATGGATCGCCTTGCCGGCCCCATCGCCAACCACCTGAACTTCGATATGGCGCGGCGTTGCCAGATATTTCTCGATATAGACGGCGTCATTGCCAAACGCAGCACCGGCTTCCGTGCGCGCCGTGTCGAGCGCAACCGACAATTCCGCTTCACTGTTGGCAACCTTCATGCCACGCCCGCCGCCGCCGGCGGCCGCCTTGATGATCACCGGATAGCCAATATCGGCAGCGATACGCTTGGCATCAGCCGCGTTGGTAACGCCACCGTCAGACCCAGGCACCACCGGAATACCGAACTGCGACGCTGTCTTTTTCGCCTCGATCTTGTCGCCCATCACCGAGATGTGCTGTGCGGTCGGCCCGATGAAGGTGATGTCGTGCGCTTCCAGGATTTCAGCGAATTTGGCATTTTCCGACAGGAACCCGTAGCCGGGATGCACAGCATCGGCACCGGTCACTTCACACGCGGCAACAATCTGATGGATGTTGAGGTAGGAATCGCGCGACGCTGGCGGGCCAATGCACACACTCTGGTCAGCCAGGCGCACATGCATGGCGTCTTCGTCGGCCGTCGAATGCACCGCGACCGTTGCGATGCCGAGCTCTTTACAGGCACGCAGTACCCGCAGCGCAATCTCACCACGGTTCGCAATCAGGACTTTGTTGAACATCAATCCGTATCCGTCACTCGATCGTCAGGAGCGGTTGGCCATATTCAACCGGATCGCCATCTTCGACCAGGAAGCCGGTCACGGTGCCTGATTTCGGCGCTGGTATCTGGTTCATCACCTTCATGGCTTCGATGATCAGCAGCGTTTCGCCTTCCTTGACCGATGAGCCCACTTTTACAAACGCATCGGCGCCGGGCGCCGGCGCCATATAAACGGTGCCAACCATTGGTGCGGGCACTTCATGACCGCTCGATGCAGCGGGTTTTCCGGCGCTTTCCGGCGCAGAAGCGCTTGCACTCTCGCTTGCAACCGGGGGCGGAGCAAACTGAGCTTGCGCGACGGGCGCACCGGCACTGATGTATTGCGGCGCTGCCTCACGCGAAACGCGGATGCGCAACTCACCGCTTTCCACCTCAATTTCCGTCAAATCGGTCTCGTTGAGGATATTGGCCAGCTCGTTGACCGTCTTGGTGTCAATTGCGGCGGATTTCTTCACAGACATGATGCCCTCGTAATCCTGTTCTTATTGTTCTGACATGTGGGTGGCATGGGCGCGGATCGCCAGTTCATACCCAAGCGTGCCGAGGCCAGCGATCACGCCGGCAGAAACAGGGCTTACATGGGAATGATGGCGAAAACGTTCGCGCGCATGAATGTTGGTAATGTGCACTTCGATGACGCGG
>JBCCRB010000099.1:0-8290 GCA_039208465.1 Pseudomonadota bacterium | reverse complement strand
TTTATGGTGGGGTGATCCGGACCATGCGCGCCAATATGCGGTCGCGCTGTCGGAACGCGAGGGACCGATCGTGCCGCTTATTACGGCCGCGCCGGACAAAGCCCATGCATGCCTGGAGCGTCACTTGTGCGTGGATACGACCGCCGCGGGTGGCAATGCATGGGCTTTGTCCGGCGCGGCCGTAATAAGCGGCACGATCGGTCCCTCGCGTTCCGACAGCGCGACCGCATATTGGCGCGCATGGTCCGGATCACCCCACCATAAAACGCCACCGAGCGATGGCAGGGTTTTTAACGTTTCGGGATCCAAATCCCCGTCAGCAACTATGGCGTGGCCACCCAGCGACTCAATCGCCGCCTTTTGTGCGTTTGCCGCTTCGGCACCTGGTCCAGCGCACAATATTGGTTCGCGCGGCAGAAGCGTAAGCTGGTTCAGTTCACCGGTTGGGCCGGGCAGTCGGTGGGTTTCAATTCCTACTTTCAGGGGAGTCGGGCGCTGCGCTTCTTGGAGTGATGACGGCGCTTCTCGAACAGTAAAGCGTGGCACATAATGCGAGCCGCCCGCCTTGGGGCCGGTCCCGGACAGGCCCTCCCCGCCAAAGGGTTGGCTGCCGACAATCGCGCCAATCTGATTGCGGTTTGCGTAAATATTGCCGGCTTTGACCCGGTCGGCCACCATCTGCACGCGATCGTCGATCCTGGTATGTACACCGAACGTCAGCCCATAGCCGGTTGCGTTGATCGCCTCAATCACCTGATCGATCCGGTCTGCCGCGTAAGTTGCGACATGTAGGACCGGCCCGAAAATTTCTTGCTCAAGATCCTCGATCCCGGACACGCGGATGAGTGTCGGGGGCACATAGAAGCCCGTCTCGGGCGCTTTCAGGCGATGGAGCACGCGGTTTTCGCGTTCGCACGCGGCCACATAGGCGTTGATATCATCGGCCGCCTGTCTTGTGATGATCGGGCCAATATCGGTTGCGAATTCCCACGGGTCCCCCGTGGCCAGCTGATCCATCGCGCCGGTCAATTGTTTCAAGAAAGGACCGGCAACATCTTCCTGGATGTAAAGGCAGCGCAGCGCCGAACAGCGCTGACCGGCCGATTGAAAGGCCGAGGCCAGAATATCGCGGATCGCTTGTTCCGGCAGCGCCGTTGAATCGACAATCATGGCGTTGAGGCCACCGGTTTCGGCAATCAGCGGCGCGCCCGGGGCGCAGCCATGCGCCATCGCGCGTTGGATGTGGCGCGCGGTAGCCGTCGAACCGGTAAAGGCGACGCCATCGATGCGCGGGTCGCTGGTCAATTGCGCGCCGATCAATTTCCCCTCGCCGGGCAGCAATTGGAGGGCGGTTTCGGGAACGCCGGCAGCGTGGAGCCGTTTGACGGCGAAGGCGGCTATGGCCGGGGTCGTTTCAGCCGGTTTTGCCAGAACGCCATTGCCGGCAGCCAGGGCAGCTGCAACCTGTCCGGTGAAAATCGCGAGCGGAAAGTTCCACGGGCTGATGCAGGTGAAAACACCGCGCGCCGGCGCGTTCAGGGAAGATGCTTGCGCTGCGTAATAGCGTAGAAAGTCGACCGCTTCGCGCCATTCGGCGATGGCGTCGGGGAGCGTTTTGCCCGCTTCGGTCGCCAGTAGGGAAAAGGCCTCGGCATAATCTGCCTCGAACAGATCGGCGGTGCGGCGCAAAATCTCGGCGCGTTTTTCAACGTCCAGATCCCAGGGCGCGGCGTTGGCCAGGGCGGTTTCAACATCGGCTTTTATGACGGGGGTGACGTGCCCGATCACAGCGTCTTTAGCGGGATCGAGGATTGGTTCGGAAGATGTCGCGGCGACCGGTCCGGCCAAGATGGGCTTTATGTCGAGACCTTGCGGGCGTTGCCGTTCGGTTTCAATCGACGCTAGAAAAGTCACGTCGCTGACGTCAAATCCCATGGCGTTTCGGCGCTCGGGCGCAAACAGATCCGGGCCGCTCCTGATGGCGGGGCCATCTTCTGTCCTGGTGCGGTCTAGCGCCTCAAAGGGGCAGGCCGCGATTTCTTCTGCCGGGACCGCCTTGTCGACGATCTGATTGACAAAGGAAGAGTTGGCGCCGTTCTCCAAAAGGCGGCGGACCAGATAGGCCAGAAGATCACGATGGGCGCCGACGGGCGCGTAAATACGGCAGCGGGTTGCACGTTCCGCCAGCGTGATCTGGTGCAGGGACTCCCCCATACCGTGCAAGCGCTGCAGTTCGAACGCCTCCTTGGCATGGTCTTTCGCCATCGGCAAAATCGCGGCGACCGAATGCGCATTGTGCGTGGCAAATTGCGGATAAAGACGGTCGGTCATGCTCAAAAGCTTGCGCGCCAGTGCGATATAGCTGACATCGGTGGCGATCTTGCGGGTAAAGACCGGAAACTCGGCAAGACCCTGCACCTGGGCATGTTTGATCTCGGTGTCCCAATAGGCGCCCTTGACAAGCCGGACCATCAGGCGCCGGTCATAGCGCGCGGCCATTTCATAAAGACCGTCGACAATATCGGCAGCTCGGCGGCCATAGGCCTGTACCACGACACCAAACCCGTCCCAGCCCTTCAGCCGCTCATCGGCCAAGGTGGCCTCGATGACCGCCATGGACAGGCCGAGCCGGTCGGCTTCCTCGGCATCGACATTCAGGCCCATGCCGGCATCGGCTGCCTGGCGCGCCAGGCCGGTCAGGATGGGCACCAGTTCTGTGATCACACGGTCGGCTTTGGCCACTTCATAGCGGGGGTGGAGTGCTGACAATTTGACGGAAATACCCGGATTGCGCGCGATGTCGTCATGGGTGCAGGCGGCGCGGATCGCGTCGATCGCATCGCTGTATGCTGCCGCATAGCGGGCAGCATCTTCGGCCGTCATCGCCGCTTCGCCCAGCATGTCGTAGGAAAAAGTGTAACCCTTGGCCTCAAAGGCGCGCGCACGGTGCATCGCCGCTTCGATGTCTTCGCCGAGCACAAATTGCTGACCCATCTGACGGATCGCGGCACCAACCGCGTTTCGAATAACCGGTTCGCCAACACGGCGGATCAGTGAATGCAGGGTTCCGGCAATACCCGGCTCGGTTTCCGCCAGCACGCGCCCGGTCAGCAAAAGCCCCCAGGTGGAGGCATTGACCAGCGGCGAACTGGAGCGGCCCAGATGTTTCGACCAATCCGACGGGGCGATTTTGTCCTCGATTAAAGCATCGATTGTGGTTGCGTCAGGCACCCGCAGCAAGGCTTCTGCCAGGCACATGAGGGCAACGCCCTCATCGGTCGACAGGCCATATTCGGCCAGAAAGACCTCCATCATGCCGGGCTGTGCGTTGGCGCGGATTTTATCAACCAGGCCGGTCGCATCGGCAACAATTTCCTTGCGGGCTGGCGCGTCAAGCGCGGCCACCCGCACAAGCTCGGTCAAAAGCTCGGTTTCGTTCCGGCCCTTATTGATGTCCCAGCGTGGATCGAGATCAATCATGCCGCTCGCCCTGAAAATCAAGTGTCGTTTATATCAGAAGATATTCAGTCGATTTTCCTGAATTTTTGTGGGAGACGGGAAAATCGTCTGTAATTTGTCTCAACTAAAGGAAAAATGACTTGGACGATAATCCTGATCTGGATGAATTTGATCACCGCATTCTTTCGGTCCTGGCAACGGATGGCCGCATCTCCATGACGGCGCTCGGCGAGCGTGTCGGCCTGTCAAAATCGCCGGTGACCATTCGCGTGAAACGGTTGGAAGATTTGGGGGTGATCACCGGCTATCGCGCCGAATTATCGCCCAGCAAGTTGAAGCTTGAGCATGTGGCGTTTCTTCAAATCAAGCTGAAGGATACGCGCGAACAGGCGCTGGCGCAGTTCAACGCCAGTATCCGGAAGATCGCGGAAATTGAATCCTGTCACATGATCGCCGGCGGCTTTGATTATCTGATCAAAGTGCGCACGCGCGACATCACTGCCTATCGCGCGGTGCTTGGCGAAAAGATCTCTCAGCTGCCGCATCTGGAGTCGACATCGACCTTTGTGTCGATGGAAAGCGTTTTGGATCACGGGGTGCGGTCGCTCTAACGGTGACGATCAAAAGCCTTTGGCGGATATGTTGACGCGGCCCCATTCAGTCATCGGGATATGCGTATCGGTCAGTGCGTCGCGAATTTGGACAGTGTCGGCACTGATCTCCATCGCGCAGGGGTGGATCATCTGCTCACTGTCTGATCCAAGCCGCAGACGGACGATTTTTCGCGCCTGAACGGCCTTGGCCAGCGCGCTGATCCGGTCATCGGCAAGCGGCGAATCCGGCAGAAATTTGAAGGATGAAAGCATATCTTCCATATGCTCACGGGTTCGGTCAGGCATGCTTTCGATCAGTTTGGCGCGCGCCTGGCGGGCTGATTTTTCAAAACCAAGCGCTGCAATCATCGGATTATCGGTGGCCAAGATCAGACCTAGCGCCTTTGCCTCGTCCTCGGCCAGACCGGTCAGGCGCGTGCGGTAATTAAAGCCGAGTTCAATGCCGCCTTGATTGCCCTGATAGACGATGATGGGCAGGCCTGCTTCGGTCATCGCATCGACATCGCGCAGGATGGTGCGCGGCGCGACCTCAAGCTCTGAGGCCAATTGCACCGAGGTCTGCCGTCCCCGATTTTGCAGCAGGATGAGAATTCGAAGCAGCCGGGCAGCGCGCATGGCATGATCCAAACAGGACAGTAGATGTCATATTAGTGATGATAGACACGGCCCCGTCAAGATGAGGGCGGTGGATGAAAAGCTTTCGAACCGAGATAGAGATATCAGCGCAGGCAGAAACTGTTTGGACCGTGTTGACGCAGAAAATGCCCGTCAATCCAGAGCTTTATGGGATAATTCGTCTTGAGGGGACCATCGCACCCGGGGCACAGCTGAAATTATGGTCGGAGGCGGCGCCCAAGACAGCTTTCTCGCTAAGTGTTGCGTCGATGGATCCACCAAAGGAGATGGTCTGGAAGGGTGGCATGCCGCTGGGCCTTTTTGTCGGCACGCGGGTGTTTTCGCTCGAGACTATACAAACGGGGTGCAAATTCACAATGCAGGAGGATTTTACCGGGCTCCTTTCAGGGCTGATCACGCGGTCGATGCCGGACCTGACGCCGAGCTTCACCAAATTTGCCCACACACTGAAAAGCGAGGCGGAAAAATGAATGACGTAACTTATGGATCGGGCACCGAAGATGATCCTTGGATCCTCAAAACACCGTCGCTCAGTTCGGAATTCGAAGTGTGGCGTGATGAAACGCAGGAGCCAGCAGCACTGGTAGTCCAAGTGGGCAAGACACGGCTTTCCTACCAGTTGCGGGCGATTGACGATGCGCATGCCATGTTAAGGCAGCATGGCGACTGGATGCCGCTTGGCAACGCCGATGAGGGCAAGCCGACGAAGGAAGGCACGCTGGAACATTGGGCGCGGTCTGCCGACAATCCCGTCGGTGGTTATTATGGCTTGCGCAAAGGCTATCGCGGGCGGTTTGCCAATTATGTAACGCCGGTTCTGGAACTGCTTGGCCGTGTGGAACTGGAACATAATGCGCGCAACAATCGCGTGCGCGCACTCTGATTTTTTGTCATTTACGCAATAGTGCTTTGCATCAGCGCTGCCAAACGCAAGATGTTGACTATCAATTTCTATCAATGGTTGTGAGAAGTTGATTTTCTGCCTAACAGTTCGCGTCGCAATATCGGTTGCGGGTATGGTTTGGCGGGTGCGTTGATAGTTTGATGAACGGTGCGGATTTTGCGGACGTTCTGGTGCTGCTAGCAGGCGGCATGTTTGTCCTTGGCTATTTGATCATCAATCAGCTTGTTCTGAGGATCATGCTGCTGCTCGGCACCTTTCTCTATATCTGGTATTATGCGGTCTTTGATGCGACGCCCTTATGGCCGGCGATCTGGGCGAGCATGGCCACGGGCCTGGCCAATTTGATTGGCCTTTTTAGCCTGATCGCGCGCAATTCGACCTGGGCCATTCCGGCTGCCTATCGGGATATTTATGACCAGTTTAACATTTTGCCGCCTGGCGATTTCAGAAAACTGATGCTGGCGGCAAGGCGGGTGACACGCGAAGCCGGTTACAAGCTGACCGATGAAGGCGGGGCTGTCGACACGCTCTACTACATCGTTGACAGCGAAGTTGCGGTTGAGAAATTCGGCGAGCGGTTCTTGATCCCGAAGGGCGTCTTCATCGGTGAGGTTGCCTATCTGACCGGTAACTTCGCTTCGGCCAAAACGTCACTGGAAAAAGACAGTGATGTGTTGGAGTGGGATGTGGCCATGTTGAAGCGTATTGCTACCCGTGACCCCAAGTTTCGCCTCGCCATGGATGCGATGATATCGCTGGATCTGGCCGGCAAAATTGCCCGCGCCGGTTCGCCCGGTGTCGAAAACGCATTAAGCTGATAAACGCGCTCTTTTGTTGCCATCGGCGCGTGTCTGGTGTCTGAAAAGAGAATGAAGATGACGGATCACGCGGCTTCAATGGACTTTCAGATCGATGACATTGTTTCGCTGATCGAAGAAAGCAGTCTTTTTGTCGGCCTTGACCGGGCGTTTTTATCCCGAATTGCCAAGGATTGCCCGGTAGTCACGGCGGCGGCAGACGCCGTGCTGATGGAACAGGGGGAACTCGGCGATTTTGCCTATCTGGTTCTGCGTGGCACGGTCAGCATCTCGGTGGCGACGGATCTTGGATCGGTGATCGTGGCCACCGTCGGACCCGGCGAGATCGTCGGAGAAATTGCAGCCTTTGCCTCGACACCCAGAACCGCGTCTGTGATTGCGCGCGAACCGGTGACCCTTTTGCGGATTGAGCAATCCGTCATTGGCGCCATGCTGGCGGAAGCGCCGCAAGCGGCCATGGCAATCATCGCAGATCTGGGCGTGCGCCTGCAGGGGCTGAACGGCTCTATCGCCGCGCTAACCCAGGCAACGCGGGCCTTAGCGGAAGGCGCCTTCGAGCCGTCCATGCTGGATGCCGTTAAAAACAGTGCGACCCGGTTCAAGCAATTTGCCGAGACCTTTGAGCAAATGGCCGATGAAATCGCCAACAAGCGTCTGCTCTGGCAGGAGATGCAATTTGCGGCGGACATTCAGCAATCCTTCCTGCCCAAAGATATTGACGGCGGCGCTTTGAAGGATCGTTTTTCAGTCTCTGCCTTCATGCGACCGGCAAAGGATGTCGGCGGCGATTTTTATGATTATTTCATGATCGATGATGAATGGCTGGCCATTGCGATTGGTGACGTATCGGGCAAGGGCGTGCCGGCGGCGATCTTCATGAGCGTGTCGCGCATGGTGTTGAAATCCATCGCCCGCGAGGGCTTGTCTGCTGCCGAGACGCTCAGCCGGGTCAATGACATTTTGGCGGAGGACAATCCGGAAGGGATGTTTGTAACGGTCGGTTTTGCGCGGCTGCACCTGTTGACCGGGGCATTGAACCTTTGCACGGGCGG
This sequence comes from Pseudomonadota bacterium, assembly GCA_039208465.1. Classification (GTDB taxonomy): domain Bacteria; phylum Pseudomonadota; class Alphaproteobacteria; order Rhizobiales; family Rhizobiaceae; genus JBCBDX01. The sequence continues at coordinate 807 of JBCCRB010000099.1, read as the reverse complement.
GCATGAGGAAGCACTGATCGTGACCGCCGGTGGCGGGGTGGAAAAACCGGGACCGCGCGGTCCAGCGCTGGGGTTGTTTGAGGGTGCCGCGTTCTCCGACGTGACGATCAAACTCGATCCCGGGGCGCGTGTGGTGCTGGGCACCGATGGCATTACGGAAGCCTTTGCGCCTTCAGGCACCATGTATGGGTGGGACCGGTTGGAGACGCTTGTGCTTGGCACGCGCTTAAAGGCGCCGCAGGCGCTGGTGTCTCAGATTGTCGCTGACGTTGACGCTTTTGCTGATGGTCGCCCGCAGTCCGACGATCTTACCTGTCTGGCCTTGGCCTATCATGGTGCGCGCGATGCGAATTAGGCAATTTCGAAAATCATGGTGAGCTGGTTTTGGTTGCCCTCGCGCTTATAGCTTAATTGGCTGGCCGTTTTGCGCACAAGCATCAAACCAAAGCCGCCCACTTGCGCGGTTTCAATATCGGTAATCGGCGGCTGTACCGGCGCCGCCAACGGATCAAAGGCGATGCCATTGTCTGTGACAATCGCGACCGCACGATCTTCTTGCACGCCGAGGTTTACGTCGATTTTGCCGCCCTGAGCACCATCGGGAAAACCATAGGATATCGCGTTTGCCACGATCTCGTTCAGGCAAAGTTTGATGTCGTCGAAATTGGCTTGGGACAAGGTGGGCCGATCGGGATGATCATCCAACCACAAATTCAGCCGGGTGATCTCTGCCAGATCAACTTCCAGTCGGATGGGTGCCACTACAGTTCTTCACTGCACGGTGGTGATCGCGGTGGCTTCATCATC
>JBCCRB010000098.1:0-8293 GCA_039208465.1 Pseudomonadota bacterium | reverse complement strand
GCCCGCGCCTTCATGGCCCAGGATCGCGGGGAACATCCCCTCCGGGTCCGCGCCGGACAGGGTGAACTCATCGGTGTGGCAAATCCCCGTTGCCTTGATCTCCACCAGCACTTCGCCGGCTTTGGGGCCTTCCAAATCCACTTCTACAATTTCAAGCGGCTTTCCTGCTTCGAAAGCGACCGCAGCGCGCGTCTTCATGACCATCTCCTCCCGCATATTATTGGGTGAGATTACGCACAGGCCACAGGTTGATTGCAAGGCTCAAGCGGAACAGATTGTCATCCGGCCTTGGGTGGTACACATTGTGCCGATGCGGTGGATCCTTCTTAACCTCTGGATTATTTGTGCGTTCTGGTCGCCGGCTTCAGCCAATGAAACCGTCAGCAAAGCGCCTTTGACGGCCGGCTATACCTTTTCCGATGAAAAGGGCGGCTTCCGCATCGTGCATGCCTCTGGACTGGGCACCCGCACCGATCCGATCGTTTTGCAGTTTCTGATCGAGAGTGTTGCGCCATCGACGCTGGTGATCCGCGCGACGCGCCCGATCAATCCATTTGCCCACCCGCGCACGCATGCAACCGGCACGCTGCACTTTGACATCAGGGCGACCAATGAGACCGGCCAGCCCTGGGTTGCGACGGAATTTGAGCTGCAGGAAAAATTACGCCAGCCGAGCGAGTTTGGCGATGGGTTGTCGTTTGACCAGCGCCGCGAGAGCGAGGGCATTTTCGGCGCCGACGTCTATGCCAACCATCGGCTCGATTTTGAGCCCTATGACAGGCTGCTGTTTGAAGATGGTGTGGTTGATCCGCGCGCCACCGGGCGGTTTTCGCTGCTGGTGACCGATCTGACGCCGACGGAAGAATTCTTTCTGCAGTTTGATCCTCACGTACCGGCAATGTAGCACGGCACGATGGGAGACGAAGACGCAGTCATGCCAGATATTCAATCACTATCGCTTGCCGAGTTGGAAGCGCTGCTGCGGTTTCACCATGATGCCGGGGCCGACGAGGTATTAACCGACACACCGGTCAACCGGTTTGCGCAGTCGGCGCCCCAGGCAAAGCCAACACAAAAGCGCGAGACGCCTTCGCCCGCCCCCGTGCCATCTCAACCGGCGAAACCGGCCGTTATCCCTGACCAGAATGTCGTCGCCGATGCCACGACAATCGCCCGGCAGGCTAAAAACCTGGATGAACTGCGCGCGAGCATTGAAGCCTTCGATGGATGTAATCTGAAGAACACGGCCCGCAATCTGGCTTTTGAGGGCGGCAATCGGGCAGCCGACATCATGATCGTTGCCGGCGCGCCGTCGCGCGATGATGATACAAGCGGCATGGCGCTTTCGGGCGCCGATGGCGTGTTGCTGACCAACATGTTCAACGCGATCGGCGTGGATTTAAAGCAGGACACCTATCAGGGGCTTTGCGTGCCCTGGGCGCCACCTGGCGGCGGGCCGCCGACGCCGCTACATCTGCGCACGATGCGCCCATTCATTGAGCGTCAGATCGAACTCAAAACACCATCGGTACTGGTGGTGCTGGGCAATGTGGCCGCACAACATCTGCTTGATCCGAAACAGACGATTTTGAAGCTGCGCGGGCAATGGTTCGATTTTCGGGCCGGTGATTTGGCGACCAAAGCTTTTGCGATGCACGAGCCGGCCTATCTTCGCCAACATGCCAGCGCAAAGCGAACCACATGGCATGATCTTTTGGCGCTGAAAAAGCAGTTGACGGCGCGCTAGCAAAAAAGCAAAGGCCGTCCGGTTCGCAAATGGCAGGCGATCGAACCGCGGAGACCTTTCTTCATGTTGCGCGCCATCCTTCCCGTTACCGGCCTGATGTTGTCGACGTTTTTCCTGCTTGCGGGGAGCGGCCTGACCGGTGTGTTGCTGCCGTTGCGGGCCGGCATTGAGGGCTGGGATCCGGTGACGATCGGCTGGATGGGTTTTGGCTACGCGCTGTGCTTTACCGGCGGATGTGTGATCGTTCCGCGCCTGGTGCTGCGGGTCGGGCATGTGCGTGTTTACGCCGTGCTGGCGGCTATCCTGTCCATGTCCTTGCTGATGCATGCGCTTGTCATCCATCCGCTGACCTGGATCGCCTTTCGCGGGCTTGCCGGGTTTGCCTTGGCGGGCAGCTACATGGTGGTTGAAAGCTGGCTGAATGAAAAAGCGACGAACGATACGCGCGGGCAGATTTTTTCAATCTACATGATCATCAACATGGTTGGCCTGATGGCCGGTCAGTTCATGCTGCTCTTCGGTGACCCGGCCACGACGTATCTCTTTATGGTCGCCGCGCTGCTCTATGCGATGGCGGTGATCCCGACCGGGCTTTCCAACGCGATTTCGCCGCAGCCGCTCACGCAGGTTTCGTTTGATTTACGCAAACTGTACCGCAACTCGCCAGCGGCGCTGGTTGGCATGTTTTTGACCGGTGTGATTGCCGGCATATGGAACTTCCAGGCGCCGGTCTTTGCCGGGCAGATCGGGCTGACCGGATCGGCGATCCCGCTGATGCTGGCGCTGGCAATGATTGGCGGCGCGATCTTTCAGTTCCCGCTGGGCCGTGCCTCTGACCGGATGGACCGGCGGATCGTCATGGTCGTCGCCGGGTGTGTCGGCGTCATTATTTCCGCCATTTTCATCCTTGTGCCAGCCGCCGAGGCAACGCTCAGCGTTTTTATACTGATGTTCATTTTCGGCGCGGTGCTGTTTCCGATTTACTCACTCGTCGTTGCGCATGCCAACGACTTTGCCGAACCGGCGGACTTTGTGGAAATCTCCTCAAGCCTGCTTATCGTCAATGGTGCCGGTGCGATGCTTGGGCCGCTCATGTCGGGTTGGCTGATGACAGTGCTTGGACCTGCTGGTTTTTTTGTCGCAATGGGTCTTTGTTACACATTGTTTGGTGGTTACGCCGCCTGGCGTATGACACAACGTGAAGCCGCGGCTGCAGAGGACATGACCGATTTCACCTATATGCCCACGACCCGAAGCCAGACGCCGGAGACCCTGAATCTCGATCCACGCTCGGAAGAAAGCGAAGTTACGCCATGACAAAGGCGCTGTTGCCATGAAAGCCCACAGTGAACCGGAATTCCTGCTGTCGGACTATCGCCCGCCCGCCTATCTGGTGGAAACCGTCGACATGCGGTTTGAGCTCGACCGGGCCGAAACACTGGTGCACACCAAGCTGACGATCCGGCGGGCCGAGGAGACCACAGCAGACACGCCGCTCTTCCTTGACGGTCATGACCTGAAATTGCTGTCGATCCAATTGGATGGCGCGCCGGTCAACGAAGAGATGATTAGCGTCAGCAAGGAAGGGATGATCATCCGTGGCTTGCCGCGCCAGGCAGTCTTCACCCTCGAGACGAGCGTGCGGATCCATCCGGAAAAAAACACCGAATTGATGGGGCTTTACGCGACCAGCAATAATTTCTGCACCCAATGCGAGGCGGAAGGCTTCCGGCGTATCACTTTCTTTCCCGACCGGCCCGACATCTTGTCCGTCTATACGGTGCGGCTAGAGGCAGATGCGGACGCGGTGCCGCTGCTCTTGTCAAACGGCAACAACGTCGAGGCCGGCGCGCTGGGTGATGGCAAGCATTATGTGGTCTGGCATGACCCGCATCCGAAGCCATCCTATTTGTTTGCTGTCTTTGCCGGTGATCTGGCGAAAGTAACGGACAATTTCACCACCGCTTCCGGACGCGACGTCGTGCTGGAAATCTATGTCGAGCACGGCAAGCAGGCGCGCGCGCTTTACGCGATGGATGCGCTCAAGCGGTCGATGAAATGGGATGAGGAGCGGTTCGGGCGCGAATATGATCTCGACATTTTCATGATCGTCGCCGTGTCCGACTTCAACATGGGCGCGATGGAGAACAAAGGCCTGAACATCTTTAATGACAAATATGTTCTGGCCGACCCGGAAACGGCGACCGATGCTGATTACGCCAATATTGAGAGCATCATCGCGCACGAATATTTCCACAATTGGACCGGCAACCGGATCACCTGCCGTGATTGGTTTCAGCTGTGCATGAAGGAAGGGCTCACCGTTTAGCGGGACCATGAATTCAGCAGCGAGATGCGGTCGCGGTCGGTCAAGCGTGTTGCCGATGTGCGCGCCTTGCGGGCGCACCAATTCCCCGAGGATGCCGGCCCGCTTGCGCACCCGGTGCGGCCGCGCAAATACCGGGAGATCAACAATTTCTACACGGCGACCGTTTATGAAAAGGGCGCCGAACTGGTCCGCATGCTGCAGACCATTCTCGGCGCTGATGGCTTTCGCGCCGGCATCGATCTCTATTTTGACCGGCATGATGGCGATGCAGCAACGATCGAACAGTTTCTGACTTGTTTTGCCGACGCGACCGGCACCGATCTTGTTCAGTTTGCGCAATGGTATGATTTTGCCGGCACGCCAAATGTTGCGATCAGCAGCGATTATGACGCGCGGGCGAAAAAATTCACCGTCACGGCGTCGCAATCATTGCGCAGTGGCGTGAAGCAGACCGGCACGGGGCCGATGCATATCCCGCTTTCCTTTGCTCTTTTGGGCAGCGACGGGTCGCATCTGAGCTGGGCGCACGTGAAAGGCGGCGATGTGCAGGACGGCGTGATACATCTGCGCGAACGGCGACAGACATTCACCTTCGATGGGGTGGCGGAAGAACCGGTGCTTTCGGCGTTGCGCGGCTTTTCCGCCCCGGTGACGCGTATTCCTGAAGCGTCTGCCCAGCAGGCTGCGTTCCTGGCCCGCCATGATGATGATGATTTCAACCGATGGGATTCGGTGAACGGTTTGTTTGTGCGGGCGATGACCGAAGCCTCGACCGCTCAGCAGGAACAGCGCCGCTACGCGCTCGACAAGAATTTCACACAGATTATGGCGGAACTGGCCGCCGATAAGCAGCTCGAACCGGCGTTTCGGGCCTTATGCCTGACCCCGCCGACGGTGAGCGAAATTGCGCGCGAGATCGGGCGCGCTATCGATCCGCTCGGCATCCATATTGGTCGCGAACATGTGCTGGACACGATTTCGGCCCAATGCGCTGACGCTTTTGACGTCGTCTTTAAATCCGTCAACACGCACGAAGCATTCGAGCCGAGTGCGGACCAGGCCGGCAAACGGTCGCTCAAGGCCATCCTGCTCGCTTATCTTGCGCGTGGCGCCGAGGGCGTAACGTTGGGCAAGGCGCTGTTCGATGACGCCGACAATATGACCGATCGGCTGGCGTCGCTGACCGTGCTCGCCCATCAGTTTCCCGACCATGATGAAACCAAAGCTGCCCTGGATGCGTTTTACGAGCGCTATCGCGATGAGCCGATCGTGCTCGATAAGTGGATTTCCGTGCAGGCGACCATCCCGAGCGAGGATACGCTAGAGCGGGTTGAAGATCTTGCCAGTTCGCCGGTCTTCTCGCTGAACAATCCGAACCGGGCGCGGGCGTTGCTCGGCGCGTTTTCGTCTGGCAATCCGGTCGCCTTCAACCAGGCCAATGGCGATGGCTATGCGTTCTTCTGCGATCACATTGTGCGTCTTGATGCGATCAACCCGCAAGTCTCGGCTCGATTGATGACGGCCATGCGCTCCTGGAACGAATTGGAACCGGTGCGCCGCAACGCTGCGCATGAGGCTTTGGAGGCCCTGGCCAGCCGCCCCAACCTGTCGCGAGACCTGCGTGATATCGTCGGTCGGATGCTTTCCGCTTAAGTGTTAGTAAAAATTCAACACTCGCGGGCTGGACATCGCGAATCGGTTTTGATTCATTACCGGTGATTCGGCAGTTCGCGTTTCCGCGTTTTCAAGCACCAATATCAAGCGCATAGACCGCGTGACTTGGCATCCATGCCGAGGAGGGAGAAACTTGGCATCGATCGGGACCATAGCGAAGAAGGACAGCTATTCGGGCATCCGGGGGCACGCTCGGTTCATGGCCCAGCCGACGATGCAGCGCCTTCTGGCGATCGAGCCATGGCTAAAGCGGTCAGTGCCGATCCTCATCTTCATTTTCCTGATCGTGGTGATGGCCGCACGCACAGTGTGGTTGCTGGATCAACGCGCAGAGGTTGCTGAAAGCGCCAAATCCGATGTCGAGCTGATGGCCGGGCGGGCAGCGGACGCATTATCACGCGCCCATGAGCAGGAGAAATTGCTCGCTGATCCCGGCGCCATTGAGCGCGTGCTGATCCACGAATTGCCGAGAAACGCCACCTATGCCGATCGCGAGATCCTGGTTGCCGCTGAAGGCGGTGCCATCGTCTCGCAGCGCGGCGGCGATGTGGACCGCCGGTCGCTTGACCTTGCCACACTGATCGAAGGCGCACAGCCGCTGCTTCTGTTTGGCCTTTCGGCGGGTGTTGAAGATATTTTCATCGATGGCGTCGCCGGCTATGGCGCCTGCGCCGAGATTGCCAATGATCGAGGCATGGTGTGTGCAATCCAGCCCAAGCAGGCCGCCTTTGCCCGTTGGCGGCAGGATGTTTCGCTCAATATCTCGCTGTTTTCCGCCATGGCCGGAATCATGCTGGTGCTGCTCTACGCTTATTATGCGCAAATCGCCCGCACCGGCGAAGTCGACCAATTGTGCGAAGATCTGCAGACAAGTGTCGACACGGCACTGCAGCGCGGCCGCTGTGGTCTTTGGGATTGGGATCTGGCGCGCGGCCGGATTTACTGGTCCAACTCGATGTTTGAACTGCTTGGCTACGAGGTGCGTGACGAGGTCTTGTCGTTCAAGCAGGTGTCAGACCTGATCCATGCCGAAGATGGCGACCTGATCGAGATCGCCGAACAGGCGATTGCCGGTCGGCTTGAAACCATCGATCGCCAATTGAGAATGCGCCACAGCGATGGGCATTATGTGCGCATGCGCATTCGCACAGAAGTGGTGGAGCGTAATGGCGGGCGTCATCTGGTGGGCATCGCCATGGACGTGACCGAACAGGCGCGCCTGCGGGCGCTCAATGAGACCGCAAGCGCCAATCTGAAAGCGGCGATCGAAAGTACCTCGGAATCCTTTGCGATCTGGGACAACAAGGACCGCCTGATCCTGTGCAACCAGAAATTCTTTGAGTTTTACGGGGTTACGCCGGAAACGCTGCCGCTTGGGACAACAAGGAAGGCCTTTGCCGAGATTATGCGCCAGCCGATCAGCGAGACCCTGATCCACAATGGCGGATCAAAGGGACGCAGCCGGACCGTCGAGCGCCAAATTGCCGACGGGCGCTGGCTGCAGATCAATGACCGCGCAACGCCCGATGGCGGGCTGATCTCGGTCGGCGCCGACATCTCAAAGCTGAAGGCGCAAGAAGAAAAGCTGCTCATTTCCGAGCAACAATTAATCGCCTCGCTCGATGGGCTTTCGCGGGCGCAGCGCGATGACCAGGAAAAAGCGTCAGCGCTGGCCGACATGAACCGCAAATTCCTGCGCGAGAAAGAGCGTGCAGAAGCGGCCAGCCAGGCCAAGACCGAGTTTCTTGCCAATGTTAGCCACGAACTGCGCACGCCCTTGAACGCGATCATCGGTTTTTCAGAGATGATGACCGCCGAAATCTACGGACCGCTCGGCTCCAGCAAATATCAGGAATATATTGAGGACATTCAAAAGAGCGGCGGCTTCCTGCTCAATGTCATCGACGACATTCTACAGGTCTCGCGCATTGAAAGCGGCAAATTTGAGCTCGACTTGGAGCGGATGAACCTGTCCGAGCTTGCCGGCGAAACCGTTCAGATGCTCACCGTTCAGGCGCATCAGAAAGACATTTCCATCGGCACGGACATTGCCGATGACATGCTGTTGAAAGCAGATCGCCGGGCGCTCAAGCAGATCATGATCAATCTTCTGTCCAATGCGGTGAAGTTCACCGAGACTGGCGGCGAAATCAACATTCGCGCCAAATGCGTTGGCGGGCGCGCGATCCAGATTTCCATTGAAGATAATGGGTGCGGGATTTCAAAAGCCGCGCTGAAGCGGATCGGTCGCCCATTCGAGCAAGTGCAGCGGCAGTTCTCGAAAAACCACACGGGCACCGGCCTTGGCCTGGCGATTTCAAAGTCGCTGGCGGAGTTGCATGGTGGCAGCCTGCGGATCAAATCGGAAGCCGGTCACGGGACGATTGTTTCGGTCCGTTTGCCGGTGGAGTCCAAGAAAACTGATACCGCCACCGAAAAGTCGGTGGCGGCTTAACTAAAGGCGCTTGCTTATTCGCCGCGCTTGCCGCCGCGGTCACCAGCAAAACGCTGGCGTGGCAACTCGTCTTCGCTGATGAAACCGG
>JBCCRB010000097.1:0-8298 GCA_039208465.1 Pseudomonadota bacterium | reverse complement strand
TTGCGCCAAAAGCGCATCGCACAGGCCATCGGCAGCCGCCTCCAGCCGTTCCGCGTCGAGCCGCTTGGCGCCATTGCGCGGGATGAGCTTTTTGCCCGACAGCCGGTCGATCTCCTGCACGATTACGCGGCTGTCAAAAACGGCCATGCCATCGTCCAACACCAGGCACGGAATTTTGCCCAGTGGATTGGCGTTCAGGAGATTTTGCGGTTCATCGCCGGTCGCAACAATTTCGGTGGTCAAATCAATGCCGGCGAGCGCCGCGGCAACGCGCACTTTTGCCGAATAGGGAGATGCCGGAGCATAATAGAGCGTCGCACTCATCGCGCGGTCCTTTCATGTGTCAGTTTGCCGGCACGACGACCAGATCCGGTCGCGGGCAATGGCGTTGGTCAACTTCGGGGCAGGCAACATAGCCGGTCAGGTCGCGCTTCATGCAGATGCGCACATCACGCAAAAACCGGCGGTCGCAGGTCACCGCGATTGCATCCGGGGGGATATCGGGATTGGCGTTCAGGAACGCGCGCTCAATGGCCTGATGCGTCGCGCTGAAAGATTGCATCTGCGAGCCGTCAATGTCTGGGCGCGAAATTTTCTCAAACGCGGTCCGGGTCACGGTGAAATAATCATCCGGCTGAAGCCCGCTGCACGATCCATGCTTGCGCCATTGATGCTGGATCAAACCATTCGATGGCATGATGTCCTTGACCGTGTCGGCCAAGGAACGTGGCACGCGTTCGCCGGTGCCCGGCGCGCAAAATTCCGGATAGCCGCGGTCAAATTGCGGCCACAGCCCATGCACGATCCACTCAAAGGCAGGCGAAGCGGTGCACTGTTCACGATCGGCCCGGTCGCCAAGCGACCGGCAATAGCCGGGCGACCAGGAAAGGGCGAGTATATAAAAGTCAAAACCATTCCCGACAGGGACCGCCGCATTTTGCGATACAGCGCCATCCGGCGAAGATGCATCACACGCGCCAACAAGGCCGACGCAAAAAAGCGCAAACAATAATCTCAGTGGGCGCACGGATCAGCGCAGCAGGCGGCAATGGCCGTTATACACATTCCAGCGGTCGAGCCCTTCAATACAGAATTCGACATTGTGGATTACGCCGCCATTGCCAAACGCTTTTTGCACCGGCTCGGTCGACCCGAAGATCGAACGGCCAAACCCGGCAAAGCCGACACCGCCTTCAATCAGATACCAGATCTTGCGATGCTCACCATTGTTGAAGATGGCGGTGGCATGACAATAGCGCCGCGCAATCGCCCGCTCGCCATGAACGTCCTGCGGGATGTAGCGATGCTGGTGCACATCAATCAGCGAATCGATCCGCCAATCCGGCTGATGATGGACCCGCCGCGCCTGGGTACGAAACTTGTTGCGGATCACCGAAATCAGGGCAGGGGTCTCGCAGGCCGCGCTGTCGACGGTGCGGAAATACTTTTCATGCGCAAAGGCTTGCGGCACGGCAAGGGATGTTGCCACTACGGCGCCTGCAATCATTGATGTCATCCAACGCATAGCCCACTCCCTTGTGCGATGAGCCGGACGTTATCGACGCGATGCCGATCGCACAAGACGCCGACCGGCCTGTTCCCACTTATCGCGGTTCAATCAACCAGTGTGTTGCCCATTTGCCGCTGCCAGGTTCCACGGAAAGCACCTGCGCCAACAGGGGCAATAGGATCTGTAGTTCCTCGTGCAGCACAAAAGGCGGGTTTACGATAATCATCCCGCTGCCCGCAAACTGGCCCGCTTGCGGCGCTTGCACAAACAAATGCGTGTCCAGCGCGCCGGCAACATCAAGCGCCTTTACCCCCGCTCGCAATCGGTCGCAGACGCGCGCATCCTTGATCGGATACCAGATCAAAAAAGTCCCGGTCGAAAACCGCTTTAGCGCGGCGCCAAGCCCGGCGAGCAGATCATCGGCTTCGCTGGTCTTTTCAAACGGCGGATCAATCAGCACGAGGCCACGCTTTTCAGGCGGCGGCAACTTGGCCCGCAAGGCGGTCCACCCATCCATGCCGATGACTTCCGTGCGCCGGTCGCGGCCATAATGCGCTACCAGCCGGTCATGATCGTCAGGGTGTAATTCGTTGAAGACGCAGCGATCCTGCTGCCGCCGCAGCCGGACCATGATTTCCGGCGATCCCGGTGCCCAGCCGACGGCGTTGCCGCTGTTCAGGGCGCGCACCACCGACACATAGGGGTCAAGCAGCGCTTTTGCGTCAGCCTCGATCGTACCGACCGTCTCGAAAAACCGCTTGATGCCGCGTGTCGCTTCACCGGTCTTTCCGGCTTCTTGTGATGACAGATCATACCGGCCGATACCGGCATGGCTGTCGAGCATAAGAAATCCGGCTTCCTTGCGCTGCAGATAGGCGATCACGCGCGTCAAGATGATGTGCTTGACCACATCGGCAAAATTACCGGCGTGATAGGCATGGCGGTAGTTCACGCGGCCAGCTCTTCCGCCAATTGGCGCAATGCGCTTGGGTAAAGCGTGTGTTCCTCAAGCAGCACCCGCGCGGCAAGCGTTTCCGGCGTGTCATCGGCAAGGATGGGCACACGCGCCTGCGCGATAACCGGGCCTTCATCCATGCCGGGCGTCACATGATGCACGCTGCAGCCATGCTCGGCATCACCAGCCGCGATCGCCCGCTCATGCGTGTTCAGCCCCTTATATTTGGGCAGAAGAGACGGATGGATATTGATGATCCGCCCGGCCAGCGGCTGCAAGAAATCGGCCGACAAAATCCGCATAAAGCCCGCAAGACACACGATATCAGGTGACCAGGCAGCGAGCATTTTGGCCATCGCCGCCTCATGTGCCCCCTTGCTATCAAAGCCGACCCGCGCGACCACGCCGTTCGCGATACCATAAGCGTCGGCGCGCGCAAGACCGCCCGCGCCATGCGTATCGCTCAACACACCGACAATTTGCGCCGGAAAGGCCGGATCAAGGCAGGCCTCGGCAAGCGCGACCATGTTGGAGCCGCGGCCTGAAATCATCACCGCCACGCGCGCCTTGCCGCTCATAGTGTCAGCGAACCATGATATTGAACAGACGGGCCGTCATGGCGGTCGACGATCTGCCCGATCGCCATGGCGGTTTCGCCCTGCGCGGTAAGTGCCGACAGCACAGCCTCGGCCGCATCGGCTTTTGCCACTACAATCATGCCGACACCGCAATTGAACGTGCGCAGCATCTCCGTATCGTCGACACCGCCGGCGGACGCGATCCAGCCAAAAACGGGCGGCGGTGTCAGCGTCGAAAGATCAATGCGCGCCGCAACGTCATCGCCAAGCACGCGCGGCAAATTCTCGGTGATCCCGCCACCGGTGATATGCGCCAGGGCTTTTACGGCACCGGTTTGCCGGATCGCTGCCAGCAGCGGTTTGACATAGATGCGCGTCGGCACCAGCAAGGCTTCGCCCAATGAAATGCCCGGTTGGAAAGGGGCGGGCGACGCGAAAGTCAACTGCGCCCGCTCGGCCACCTTGCGCACCAGCGAAAATCCGTTTGAGTGCACCCCGGAGGAAGTCAGCCCGATCAGCACATCGCCCGCCGCGATATCTGTCCGGGGCAACAGGCTGCCTCGTTCCGCGGCGCCGACGGCAAAACCGGCCAGATCATAATCATCGCCCTGATACATGCCGGGCATTTCAGCCGTTTCACCGCCGATCAGCGCGCAACCGGCCTGCCGGCAGCCTTCGGCAATCCCGGCGATGATCTGCTCGCCTACATCGACCAGCAGCTTGCCCGTCGCCAGATAATCCAGGAAGAACAATGGCTCGGCGCCTTGCACAACCAAATCATTGACGCACATGGCAACCAGGTCGATGCCGACACTGTCATGCTTGCCGGTATCGATGGCGATTTTCAGCTTGGTGCCCACCCCGTCATTGGCCGCCACCAGCACCGGATCGTCAAAGCCGGCCGCTTTCAAGTCAAAAAGCCCGCCAAACCCGCCAAGCGCGCCATCGGCCCCGGGCCGATTGGTGGATTTCACATGCGGTTTGATCCGCTCCACCAGCGCATTGCCGGCATCGATATCGACCCCGGCATCGGCATAGGAAAGCCCGTTTCGGCCATGTTTTGTCTTGTCCATGCGCCGCGCTTTACGCCACGCGCGCTTTCAGTGCCAGTTGGCAAACACCGCCCGCCACAGTTTTTGTCACCGCCGATCCCCGATATCCCCGCAACCTTTGCCTTGAAAGCAACAACAGCACCGCTTAATCCCAACCGCACAGGAGCGCTGGTACCCATGGCTGAACATATCTCAATGAACACCATCAGACGGCAGCTGATCTTTTGGATCGGCGCGCTCCTCGTCCTGACATTGTTCCTCTACATATTCCGGTCGGTGCTGCTGCCATTCCTGGCTGGTCTGGCGCTGGCTTATTTTCTTGATCCGGTTGCCGATTTTCTGGAGCGGCGCGGCCTGTCGCGCCTTTGGGCAACGGTATCGATCCTGATCCTGTTCGTTGTCCTGTTCATCGTCGCGCTGGTCGCAATCGTGCCGGTATTGGGCCGTCAGTTCAGCCAATTCATGGAAAGCGCGCCCGGTTATTACGAGGATTTGCGCCAGCTTTTGAACAATCTGATCGCAAGCGCGCCCTGGCTCGGCGATTTGCTGGAGCAGGGCAATGGCGAACTCAGCCAGTCATTTAACGAGCTGGCTTCGCAGGCCGCCAATGTCGGCGCGCAATTGCTGCGCGGTGTCTGGTCGTCGGCCAACGCACTGCTTTCCGTTGTCGGTTTGCTGGTCGTCACGCCGGTGGTTGCTTTTTACATGCTACTCGATTGGGACAAGATGATCGCCAAGATCGACAGTTGGATCCCGCGCGACAATCTGCAGGATGTGCGCCGCATCGGCCGTGAGATGAACAGCGCTATCGCCGGTTTTGTGCGCGGTCAGGGCACCGTCTGCCTTATTCTTGCGGTGTTTTATGCAACGGCCTTGTCGCTGGTCGGCCTCAATTTCGGCCTCCTGATCGGCCTCGTAGCCGGTCTGATCAGCTTTATTCCCTATGTCGGTTCGATCGTTGGCCTAGTCCTGTCGGTTGGCGTTGCCATCGTGCAATATTGGCCAGATGCAGCCGCAATTGCCGCCGACGGCTATGTGCCATCTTTGATCTCCATCGGGATTGTGGCCGCGATTTTCTTTGCCGGTCAGATGGTGGAGGGCAATGTCTTGCAGCCCAAGCTGGTCGGATCGAGCGTCGGCCTGCACCCGGTCTGGCTGATGTTTGCGCTGTTTGCTTTCGGCTCACTGCTTGGCTTTACCGGCATGCTGATCGCCGTGCCTGCCGCCGCCGCGGTCGGCGTGCTCGTGCGCTTTGCGCTGGAGCGTTATTTGGATTCAGATCTCTACTATGGCACCGAGAAGGCGAGGGACGCTGAAGAGTGATGAGCGAAACCTCAGGGGCACCCGAACAATTGGTTCTCAACATGGATCTGGACGCGTCGCTGGCGCGCGATGATCTGGTCGTCAGCCCGTCCAACATGGCGGCCGTGCATCTCATCGACACTTGGCCGGGTTGGATCGCGCCGGTTTCCCTGATCATAGGCCCGCCCGGCACCGGAAAAACCCATTTGTTGGCCGCCTGGCAGAGCAAAAGCGGCGCGGCGGCTTTTGCGCCCGATGCGTTGGATGAGGCGGTGACCGCAGCACGAAGCGGCATTGCCATTGCCATCGACGATGTCGAACAGGACGCGATCGACGAGGTCGCCCTGTTTCACCTGATCAACACGGTGCGCGAAGCTGACGCTTGTCTGTTGATGACGAGCCGCAAAGCGCTTGATCCCACCGCGATAAAGACCCCGGATCTGGCCTCCAGACTGCGCGCGGCAACAACAATTGCGATCGAAGAGCCCGACGAAGCGCTGCTGCGCGGGGTGTTTGCTAAATTGTTTGCCGACCGCCAGCTCGCTGTCGATGAAGGCGTGATCGACTACTGCCTGGTGCGCATGCCGCGCTCGCTCCAGGCAGTCGTTGACCTTGTCGGCGATCTTGATCGTGCCTCCATGGCGCGCAAGCGACGCATCACAACGCGGTTTGCCGGCGAGATCCTGGAATCACGCCCACCAAATTTGCCGCTTTAACCGCTTGAGCAAAGTGTCACGATTTCTTCTCAAAGTGTGTGTTAAGCTGTTTTGGGGCAACCGGATAACACGCCATGAACAAGCACGAACAAGATATCGAACAAACGGTTTTTGAACGATTGGACGTCGCCGACGTGCCAATGGTCATGGACAAGGACCCAGCGCGGTTCATCAACCGTGAGTTTTCCTGGCTTCAGTTCAATTGGCGGGTCTTGGAAGAGGCGCGTAATGACCGCCACCCGTTACTTGAGCGCATGCGTTTCCTGTCGATCTCGGCGGCCAACCTCGATGAATTCTTCATGGTGCGCGTCGCTGGTCTTGCCGGTCAGGTGCGCGAACAGGTCACCGAACGTTCCGATGACGGCCTGTCGGCGGCCGAGCAATTGGAACTGGTCAGCGACGAAATCGCCAAGCTGCAGACCGAGCAGCAGATTGTCTTGTCGGAATTGCGCGAAGAACTGGTCAGCGAAGGCGTGGAGATCGTGCGCGCAGAAGCGCTTGAAGACGAGGAAAAAGCCTGGCTGGAAGACAAGTTCATTGACGACATTTTCCCTGTCCTGACGCCAATGTCGATCGACCCGGCCCATCCGTTCCCCTTCATCCCGAATTTGGGCTTTTCAATCGCGCTGCAATTATCCAACCCGTCGACGAGCAAGAACATGAACGCGCTTGTGCGCTTTCCCGTGGCGCTCAACCGGTTTGTTGCGATCCCCACCGAAGCGCCGAACGCGCGCTTCATCTCGCTGGAGGATATTGTCTCATTGTTCATCGGCCGGCTCTATCCCGGCTACCGGATCAAAGGGCAGGGCACGTTTCGGGTCATCCGCGACAGCGATATTGAAGTCGAAGAAGAAGCTGAAGATCTGGTGCGCCTGTTTGAGACAGCGCTCAAGCGGCGTCGGCGCGGCCAGGTGATCCGGATCGAGTTCGACCATGAAATGCCGCGTTCTCTGCGCGAGTTCGTCGCCCATGAGCTTGGCGTACCGGAGAGCAATGTCAGCGTGCAGCCGGGCATTTTAGCGCTCAACACGGTCTCGGAAATCGTCAAGCTGGCACGTCCCGATCTGTTGTTTGAACCCTATTCGGCCCGCTTTCCGGAACGGATCCGCGATCATAATGGTGATTGCTTTGCCGCCATCTCGGAAAAAGACATCATCGTCCATCACCCTTACGAATCGTTCGATGTCGTTGTGCAGTTTCTGCGCCAGGCGGCGGCCGACCCGGACGTGCTGGCGATCAAGCAGACGCTCTACCGCACTTCCAACGATTCACCGATCGTACGCGCGCTGATGGACGCCGCCGAATCCGGCAAATCCGTCACCGCCCTGGTGGAACTGCGGGCCCGCTTCGACGAAGAAGCCAACATTCGCTGGGCGCGTGACCTGGAACGCGCTGGCGTGCAAGTCGTCTTCGGCTTCATGGAGCTGAAAACCCACGCCAAAATGTCCCTTGTGGTGCGTCGCGAGGAAAATGGTCTGCGCAATTATGTCCATCTGGGCACCGGCAATTATCACCCCATTACCGCGAAGATTTACACCGACCTGTCGTTCTTCACGACCGACAACGCAGTCGCGCATGATGTGGCGCAGGTGTTCAACTACATCACCTCCTATGCCGACCCCGATCACGACATGGAACTGGCCGTCTCGCCGCTCTTCATGAAGGACCGGATCATCCAGTGCATCTATGGCGAGATCGCCAATGCGCAGGCCGGCAAACCGTCCGGCATCTGGATGAAGATGAATTCGCTGGTTGATCCCAAGATCATCGACGCGCTTTATCTGGCCAGCCAGTCGGGCGTCGAGATCGATCTGGTCGTGCGCGGTATTTGCTGCCTGCGGCCGGGCGTAGAAGGGCTTTCAGAGCGTATTCGCGTCAAATCGATTGTCGGGCGCTTCCTGGAACACAGCCGCATCTATTGTTTTGCCAATGGCGAGCCACTTCCGTCAGACAAGGCGCTGGTCTATATCGGGTCCGCCGATTTGATGCCGCGCAATCTGGATCGCCGCGTCGAAACGCTGGTCCTTTTGAAGAATGAGACCGTGCACCAGCAGGTCCTGTCGCAGATCATGCTGGCAAACCTTTTGGACAATACGCAATCCTTCGAAATCACCTCCGATGGCCGCTCACACCGCGTTTTGTTGGAAAAGGACGAGGAAGAATTCGACGCACAACACTATTTCAT